>DATGVC010000232.1:0-5160 GCA_035300745.1 Gemmatimonadales bacterium
GCTCGCGGCACTGGCGCTCGCAACGATGCCGCTCGTTTTGGCGTACGCTCGCACGACAATCATGGACAGCGCGCTCGCGCTCTGCACGACGCTCGCCATCCTCGCGTTCTGGGATGAGCGTCCCGTGCTGGCGTGGGCTGCCATCGGACTGGGATCCATTACCAAGGGTCCGGTCGCGATCCTGATCCCGCTCGCGACACTGATCCCGTATTCTCTGCTCGCCGGCCCCCCCCGGCCACTGCGGCGACTGTTTCCGCTCGCGGGCCTGGGCGTGTTCGCGGTCGTGGCGCTTCCCTGGTTTCTCGCGGTGTCGCACCGCGTTCCCGAATTCCCGCACTACGTGTTCGTGCGCGAGACGTTCGAGCGAGTGACGACGACCCGATTCCACCGGACCGCGCCGTTCTGGTACTATCTGCCGATCGTTCCGGTCGCCGCCTTCCCCTGGATCGTGCCCGCCCTCGGACGTCTGAAGAACTGGCGCTGGGCCTGGCTTGCCCGCCGCGTGAACCCGCAGGCGCAGGAGTCGATCTTCCTGACGTGTTGGGTTCTGGGCCCGCTGCTGTTCTTCACGCTGAATCAGTCGAAGCTGCCGCAGTACGTCTTACCGTTGATGCCGCCGTTCGCGCTCGCGGCCGCTCGGGTGCTCACACGCCAGGCGAGCGAGCTGGGCGGCGGCGTCGGAACGGCGCGCCGGACCTACGCGGGGCTCGCAGCGGTGTTCGGTCTCGCACTCGTGTCCCTGACGGTGTGGCTGCCGGCGCCCATCAGCCTGACGCCGGCCGAACGCGCCGCGATTCCACCGACCGCGCTCGCGTTGGGCGTCGCGTTGCTCATTTCCGCGGCGTTGGTCTGGTATGGGGGACGCGAGGCGCATCCGCGGCCGGCGCTGGCGGTGATGGGGTACGCGCTCACCGTGATCGCCATGCCGATCGTGTCCAGCCGGTTGCTCGTCGCTGTCGGCGAGGATCGCTCGGCGGCGACGCTCGCGCGGGTGATTCAGAATGTCCGGCCGAGGGGAGCGGGGACGCAGGATGTGGAGGTCGTCGCGGTCGCGGCGTTCCCGACTTCCCTGCCTTTCTATCTGCGGCGGACAATTCCGCTTGCGACGGCGACGGCGTATGAGCTGACGAGCAACTTCGTCGCCGATTATCAGGAACAGTTCCGCCGTGACAGCACGTCGCCGCTCAAGCCTGCCGAGTACTGGCGCGGCCGCGTGCGCGACTGCCGCACACCAGCCGTGTTCGTTGCGCGCGCGAACGACGCGCGCGTCCGCTCGCAGCTCGATTCCGTGCTGCCGCTGCTCGCCGTCGAAGGCCAATACGCGGCTTATGGACCATGTGCGGGATCTTCGGCGCGATAGCGCGCCGCGAGGGGCCGCTGCGCCATCCGGACGCGCTTCCGAGGATGGCGGCTGCCCTGCGTCACCGCGGGCCCGACGGCGAATGCATCGTGGGTCACGAGCGCGCGCGCATCGGCGCGCGCCGGCTCGCGATCATGGATCTCACCACCGGCGATCAGCCGTTCCAGAGTCCCGACGGCAAGATCTGGATGGTCTGCAACGGCGAGATCTACAACGCTCCTGATCTGCGTCGTGAAGCATCTGCATGGCGCTATCCGTTTCGTTCCCACGGGGACATCGAAACGATCGTTCCCTTCTACGACCGCTTTGGTCCGGACGCGGTCGCCCGGCTCGAGGGGATGTTTGGCCTCGCGGTGTGGGATGAGACGCGGCGCCGGCTGGTGCTGGCGCGCGATCGCGCGGGCGAGAAACCGCTGTTCTGGACCGAAGTGGACGGCGAGCTGCGATTCGCCTCCGAGATCCAGGCGCTGCTCGAGTTTCCCGACCAGTCCCGCCGGCTGAATCGCAAGGCGCTGTCGCTGTATCACGCGCTGGGCTATGTCCCGGCGCCCTACACGATGTTCGACGGAATCCACAAGCTGCCGCCCGCATCGCTGCTCATCGCCGAGGGTGAGCGAACGGAGATTCGTCCGTACTGGAGCGCGGCGGATGCCGCCAGCCGCGCGTCGCCGCTGTCGCTCGAGGACACGACCGGCCTACGCGAAACGTTACTGCGCGCGGTGAAGCGCGAGCTGATGTCGGACGTCCCGCTTGGTGTGTTCACGAGCGGAGGACTCGACTCGTCGCTGCTCGTCGCCGCCGCCGCCCGCGCGATCCCCGGCGAGCGCATCCACACCTATGCGGTGCGGTTCACGGAGTCCGGCTACGACGAGAGCGCGTACGCCGAGGCGGTGACGCACGAGATCGCGTCGGTACATCACGTCGTGACGGCCGACGACGAATCCCTGGGCCGCGCGCTCGACGTGGTGTCGCACACACTGGCCGAGCCGCTCGGCGACCCGGCCGTGCTCCCAACCTGGTTGCTCGCCGAGGCGGCGCGCGAGAATGTGAAGGTCATTCTCTCCGGTGAAGGCGCCGACGAGCTGTTCGGCGGCTATCCCACCTACCTCGGCCACAAATTCGCGGAGCGCTGGCAACGGGTCCCGGGACCGCTGCGGCACGCCGTGCGCGGGGCGGTGAATCGTTGGCCGTCGTCGACCGGCAAGATGACGCTGGAGTACATGCTCAAGCAGTTCCTGTCGGCAAGCGAGCGCCCGTGGCTGGAACGTCACCTCACCTGGCTGGGCGCGATGACGATCGAACACGGCGTCATCGCAGAGCTGGCCGGCAAGCTGGATCGCTTCCCGCCCGACGACCCGCTGAATCGCGTGATGTGGTTCGATTTTCTGACCTATCTGCCCGACGATCTCCTCGTCAAGGTCGATCGCGCGACGATGCTGGCTTCGGTCGAAGCGCGCGCGCCGTTCCTCGATCGTGAGGTCATAGAGCTGGTGCTGCCTGGTCCCTCGCGTTTCAAGGTGCGTGGCCTCACGACCAAGGCGATATTAAAGGAAGCAGCGCGCGGGCTCGTGCCGGCCGCGGTCATCAATCGCCGGAAACGAGGTCTGTCCGTGCCGGTGGCCCGCTGGCTGAACACGGGACTCGCTCCCCTAGCTGACCGTTTACTCGATACGCCGCTCCTGGCGGAGCACCGGTCCGGTCGCCGTAACCATGCGCGCACGCTGTGGCCGCAGCTCATGCTCGCGTTGTGGAGTGAACGGTGGGGGATAGACATCAGGTGAACCGAGACGACGCGCTTTCGCTCATGCAGGAGCACACCCAATCGCCTTCGCTGCGGCAGCACATGCTGGCCGTCGAGGCCGCGATGCGGGCCTACGCCGTCAAGTTCGGGGAAGATCCGGAGCCGTGGGGTCTCGTCGGCTTACTGCACGACTTCGACTACGAGAAATTCCCCAATCAGCAGCACTCACCCAGCGATGGCCATCCCTCGTGGGGCGTCGACCTGCTGCGCTCCAAAGGAGTCCCCGAGCCGCTACTGCGGGCGGTGCTCGGTCACGCAACCTACTCCGGCGTGCCGCGTGACACGCCGCTGGCGAAGACACTCTTCGCGGTCGACGAGCTGTGCGGCTTCCTCGTCGCGTGCGCGCTGGTGCGGCCGTCCAAGAGCTTCGCGGATCTCGAGGTGTCGTCGGTGAAGAAGAAGCTCAAGGACAAGGCATTCGCCCGCGGCGTGAACCGCGACGAGGTGCGCCAGGGGGCCGAGCAGCTCGGCGTG
The DNA here is from genome assembly GCA_035300745.1 of Gemmatimonadales bacterium. Taxonomy (GTDB): domain Bacteria; phylum Gemmatimonadota; class Gemmatimonadetes; order Gemmatimonadales; family GWC2-71-9; genus 20CM-2-65-7. Next base: position 3,636 of record DATGVC010000232.1, read on the forward strand.
CCGCTGGACGAGCACATCGCATTCTGCATTCAGGCGCTCCGCCCGGTGGAGCCTTCGTTGGGCCTCGGAGGGTGAACCCGTTTTCGCGCGCGTTGGATCGGGCCACGGGCGCGCGGCCGATTCCCGGCAACATCGTCCGCCACATCTCGATGAGCAGTGACGCGCTCGATGCCATGCTCGAGATGATCGCGGGCGCAGAGCGCTCCGTCCATTTCGAGAATTACATCATCCACGATGACCACACCGGCAGCCGCTTCGCGACGGCGTGGGCGGAGCGAGCCCGGGCCGGCGTGCGCGTGCGGGTGCTGTACGATGCGTTCGGCAGTCGCAGCACCAGCAGTGCCTACTGGCGCGAGCTGCGGAGTCATGGCGTCGACGTCCGCGCGTTTCGGCCGATCTGGACGAGCGGTCCGATCGAAGCGTTCAGCCGCGATCACCGCAAGCTGGTCGTTGTAGACGGCGAACGCGCGATGACCGGCGGTCTGTGCATCGGCGACGAATGGGCCGGCGATCCCCGGGCCGGACGGCCGTGCTGGCGTGATACGATGATGGTCGTGTGTGGGCCGGCCGTCGCCGCGCTCGAGGCGGCGTTCGGAAGGATGTGGGCGCGCGCCGGCCGCCGCCTTCCCGATGACGAGACGGCTCCGGCGCCCGATGAGTGCGGCCCTTCCGCCGTGCGCGTCGTGGAAGGCGTTCCGGGACAGTCGCGTATCTATCGCGGGGTCCAGCTGCTCGCGGCCGCAGTGACGGAGCGGCTCTGGATCACCGACGCGTATCTCGTCGCACCGCCGCCGCTCTACGCCAGCTTCGTGGACGCAGCCCGCAGCGGCGTCGACGTGCGCATGATGCTGCCCGGCACTTCCGATATCCCCATCGTCCGCATCTTCACGCGCGGCGGATACCGCGAGCTGCTACACGCCGGCGCCCGTATCTTCGAGTATCGCGGGCCGATGCTGCACGCTAAGACACTGGTGGGCGATCACGAATGGGCACGGGTGGGATCGAGCAACCTCAACGTCTCGAGCCTGCTGGGCAACTACGAGCTCGACCTCGTCGCCGAGCATGATGGGCTGACTGCCACACTCGCGACGCAGTTCCTGCACGACATGGCGCAAAGCCGTGAGATCGTGCTCATGGCGCGACGCCGGCTGCCGCTGCCGCCTAAGCTCGTCGCTGCCGCGGCCGTGAATCCATCCCACGCGGTCGTACCCGCGAGGCCTCCGGCTCCGCAGCACAAGCGCACGCTGCGCGAGCGGCAGGCGATCGCCGTCGTGGCGCTGATGCAGGTCGCCGGAGGCACACGCCGGATGCTGGCCGGAACGGCCGCCGTGGCGTTCCTCGTGATGGGCGTCATGCTCGTCCTCTTCCCGATCGTCACCAGCACCGTGCTCGCGGTGGGGGCGCTGGCGACATCACTCTGGCTCGCGGGCATCGCCGTCGCGCGGCGGCGGCGCCGCCGTGAGAGCGATGCTCGCTAACCGGGAGGGAGGAGGGGGCGGCGGGGGGAGAGGGGGAGGGGGAGGGG
>DATGVC010000233.1:0-3694 GCA_035300745.1 Gemmatimonadales bacterium
AGGCTAGCTACGATGTCTCGCCCCGCTGGGCCACGAGCGTCTCGTTCGGCGTCGACGTCGGCCAATCGGACTCGACACAGGCCCTAAGCCGCACATTAGGCGCGGGAATAACGCACCGCCTCGCTGAGACGCTCACTTTCACCGTCGACGGAAGTGTAGGACTCACGGCCGGGTCGCCAAAGTGGGCGCTGTCGGTGGGCATCGGCAAAGTGTTTGCTGGGACGTCACCGGTGAGCCTGGCGTCGCCGTCCCGGCAGTTAAAGTCGACCTTCGTGGGCGGCGTGAGCCGCGGGAAGGGTGGGGGCAAGATCGGGTGCCGCTGAGATACTGGGAGCGGCTTACGATTGGCACGCATGACTTCCTTGACATGCCGACCGATTTCGTCGTTATTGCACAAGCGATGACGAATGGTACGAGCAAGGCCTGCCTCTGTAGCGGGGCCCCGTTTCTGGGGTCCGGACTGGACGTGGGTTTCGTAATAGCGTAAACGGCTTCACGAATCGCGCGACCGGCTGTGGCCCCGGGAAACTGGGCTGTGGCCGGTCGCGTTCTTTTTGGACCCAGGAAGCACAACGTTCAACAGGAGGAAACATGCCTGAGACACTCGCACCCGTCGCCGACATCGAGGCGCGCGGGTACGCACACCCCGAGGTCCTGGTCTCGACGCAGTGGGTGGCCGATCACCTCGCAGACCCCAACGTCCGCATCGTCGAGTCGGACGAGGACGTCTTGCTGTACGAGACGGGACACATCCCCGGAGCAGTAAAAATCGACTGGGTCGCCGACCTCAACGATCCCCTGACCCGCGACTACATCGACCGCCCGCGATTCCAGCGGCTGCTGCGGTCGAAGGGAATCCACGACGGCACCACCATCGTCTTCTACGGCGACAAGAACAACTGGTGGGCGACGTACGCCTTCTGGGTGTTCCGGCTCTTCGGCGTGGAAAACCTGCGGCTGATGGACGGCGGCCGGCTGCGCTGGGCCGAAGAGGGCCGCGAGATCGGGACCGCGGTGCCGCGCCACCCCGAGGGAAACATCACCGTCAAGGATCGCGACGACGTCCGTAACCGCGTGTTCCGCGAGCAAGTGCTGCAGCATGTCAAAAGCGGCAAGCGGTTGGTTGACGTGCGGAGTCCCGAGGAGTATCGCGGCGAGCGGCTGCACATGCCCGAGTACCCCAATGAGGGGGCGCTCCGCGGCGGCCACATTCCGGGGGCGCGGAGCATCCCCTGGGGACGGGCCATCACCCCGGAGACGCACACCTTCCGACCGGCGAGTGAACTGCGGACGATCTACCAGGAGGAGAACGGGCTCAAGCCGAACGACGACGTGATCGTGTACTGCCGGATCGGTGAGCGCTCGTCGCACACGTGGTTTGCGCTGACGTATCTCCTCGGCTTCAAGAGTGTCCGCAACTACGACGGCTCGTGGACCGAGTGGGGCAACCTGGTGAAAGCACCGGTGGAGAAGCCGTAGTGGATCGGGCAACGCGCATCGCCTGGCTGGTCGACCACAACCAACGACCGCGCCACAGGGGCAGCCTTCCGGACGCGGATGCCCATGTAGCGGGCGGCAATCCAGGGTGTGGTGACGTCATCACGATGTACCTCAAGGCACAGGAAGGGGAGGATCGCGTAGCGGCCGTCGGCTTCGAGGGGGTCGGCTGTACGCTGAGCCAGGCGGCCGCGTCGATCCTCGCCGAGCGCACGAACCGGCTGACGCCGACGTTCGCGGAGGTCCTCGACTTCTCTTACGAGGAGATGTTGGACCTTCTCGGGCGTGAGATCGCGGCGTCGCGCCCTCAGTGTGCGACGCTCGCGCTCGGGACGCTCAAGGGTGCCGTCAAAACGGTGGAGATGAACCGGAAGCTGCGCGCGGCCGGCCACACGGATGAGGAGATCGCCGAGCTGCGTCGCGCGATCGCGGCGCAGGCGGAGGGGACGGGTCTCGTGATCGGGGAAGGGGCCGAGCAGGCGGCGCTGGACCTTTAGGCCTCGCGCTTGCGGCGTGTCTTTTTCTCTTGCGGCGGCCGCTGCTCGCTGATCCCGGCAAGCACCACCTGGTTCCGACCCGCGCTCTTCGCTCGATACATTGCGGCATCGGCGGTGGCAATCAACTCCTCAGGGGTGTCCCCGCCGTCGGGGTACTCGGCTACGCCGATGCTCAACGTGAGCTTCCCCTCGCCGAGGTCCTGCTCGGCGACGCGGGTGCGCACGCGCTCGGCCACCAGTGCGGCCGTCGCCATGTTCGCCTCGAGCAGCATCACCACGAACTCCTCGCCGCCGTAGCGCGCCACACAGTCCACTTGCCGCGTTGTCTTGCGGAAGACCTCCGCGATTTTCACGAGCGCCGCGTCCCCGGCGAGGTGTCCGTGCGTGTCGTTGTACTGCTTGAACCGATCGACATCCGCCAGCAGGACCGAGAACGCGCGCCGCAGGCGGCGCGACCGCTGCACCTCGCTGGCGAGCGTTCCCATCAGGTGCCGGCGATTGTAGAGCCCGGTCAAGGAATCGGTGAGCGAGAGCTTTTCCAACTCACCGTGACTTTCCTTCTCGCGCAGGCGCGTCACCACGGTGTTGAACGCTCGCGTCAGGTACCCGACTTCCCCGCTGCCACCCGCGGGGAGCTCGACCGACAGGTCTCCGGCCGCCACGCGGGCCGCGGCTTCGGTGAGACGCTCGAGCGGGCGCGTGATGAAGAGACCTACCGTGAACGCCAACAAACCGACGCCCAAGACCAGGGTCGTCAGCAGCAGCACCGTGCGCGAGCGCAGCACTCCCGCCTCGCGCAGCGCCTCGGCGCGCGGGGCCTCGGCAACGGCTGCCCAGCGCATCTGCGGAATCCGCCGCAGCACCGCCACCACCTCACGTCCTCCGGGGCGCGACTGGACGAGCGGCTGGCCCTCTCGCTCGACCAGATCGCGCGTCGTCGCCTGGGGTATCGTCGTCTTCATCAGGTCGGCGGAGTTCGCGGCTGAACTGACTACGACGCGTCCCTGCTCGGTGATCAGGTAGAGGTTTCGCGAGCTCCCTCCCCCTGCGTCGGAGGACAGCTGGCTGAGCATGTCTCTGACGCCATCCAAATTGACCTTCGCACCCAACGCGCCCAGAAACGCACCGTCATCGTGACGGATCGGCACGACGAGAACCAGCACCGCTTTGCCCAGCCCGGCGTCCCAGAAGGGTTCGCCCGCGAGCGCCTCCCGGGTCCGCAAGTTGTTCAACTGGTCGGCCGACAGTCGGAAACCCGTCCGGCTACCACTGTTCGTCAGGACCTGCCCGTCCCGCCCGACGATGGCGAGTCCTTCGTGCGCCGGAAGGTTCTGACGGATGGTATTGAGGTAGTCGCGGAGCCGCGTGAGGGACTGCGCCGCATTACGACCGGTGGCTCTCGCCAGGTTATCGGAAACGACGTAGGGACTCGCCCGCAGCCGCAAATCGTATAGACGCTGATCGAGCCACACGCCCATCTCGCGCGCCACGTCCGAGCTCGCGCCGCGGAGCTCTTGACCAACTCGATCGCTCAGCGAGCGGCGATTCCGTCCATACAACATCACCGTCATCACGAGCGTCGTGAATAGCGTCGCCAGCACTGCGAACGCCACAAACTTGCCCCTCATGGTGTCGAGGCGCAGCGTGCGCAGCGACCGAGTGATTTTTTCCCAGATGTTCACGGAGGGAACATTCACTTT
>DATGVC010000234.1:0-23249 GCA_035300745.1 Gemmatimonadales bacterium
GGCGCCAACGAGCGCGTGCAGGTGGCGCTGGAGCAGGTGCTCGATCGGCTCGAGCGCGGGGAGGTCCGCGCGTCGTCCAGCCCGGGCGCGTTGCCCGAGACATTCGCCCGGATCGCCGACGAGGTGCGCAAGGCGTTCGAGAGTCCTCGGCCCCGGCCCAAGCCCAGGAGCTGAGGAATTCATGGCGGACATCCAGAGGGTTGGTGTGCTCGGCTGCGGCCTGATGGGCAGCGGCATCGCACAGGTCGCCGCCAGCGTCGGCTACGACACGATCGTGCGTGACGTATCCAAAGAGGTCCTCGATCGCGGCCGTGCCGGCATCGAGAAATCGCTCGCAAAATTCGTGGAAAAAGGAAAGCTCCAAGCCGCGGACCGGGATGCGACGCTCAAGCGCCTGACCTTCACGGCGACGGTCGCGGATCTGAAGCCGTCGGATATCGTAATCGAAGCGATCACCGAAGACCTGGCGCTGAAGAACGCACTCTTCAAGGAGCTGGACGGGCTGTGCGGCCCCGGCACCATCTTCGCCTCGAACACGTCGAGCCTCACGATCGTCGAGATGGCGGCGGCCACCAAGCGCGCGGACCGGTTCGTCGGCCTGCACTTCTTCAACCCCGTGCCCCTGATGCCGCTGGTCGAGGTGGTACGCACGGTGACGACGTCGGAGCAGACGTTCAAGCGCGTATTCGCGTTCGCCGCGTCGCTCCGCAAGGAGCCCGTCGCCGCCAAGGACAATTCCGGCTTCATCGTGAACCTCCTGCTCGTTCCCTATCTGCTGGACGCGATCCGCGCCGTGGAGCGCGGCGTGGGCAGCGTGCCCGACATCGACAAGGCGATGCAGCTCGGCTGCGGCTACCCGATGGGCCCGCTGGCGCTGCTCGATCTCGTCGGGCTCGACACCACGCACCACATCGCCGAGATCATGTTCAAGGAGTACCGCGAAGCGCGGTATGCGCCCCCACCGTTGCTCAAGCGCATGGTGCTCGCGGGAATGCATGGAAGAAAGTCCGGGAAGGGCTTCTACGACTACTCGTCCAATCCACCCATCGTCAGCAACCTGGGACTCTAATGCTCGGCTACGATGCTGCCCACTGGCACGCGGTACTGAACGATCTTCCTGCGGCTCTGCTCCTCGTGGCGGTGCTGTTCGATCTCGGCGCCGCCGCGACGAAACGGGAATCGCTGATGTGGGCGGGAATCTGGACGTTGTGGGCCGGCGTCATCGGCGGATGGGTAGCGGTCGTCGCCGGGAAACTCGCGTCCGCCAGCATCGAGCACGGTGAAGCGATTCACGAGATCATGGAAAAGCACGAGAATATGGCGCTGCTGACGATGGCCCTGTTCACCGTGGTGCTCGCCTGGCGTCTCATCCGCCGCTTTCAGATGCCGGCGCACGAGCTCGCGTTCACACGCATGCTGAGTATCGTGGGACTCGCGGGATTGGTGTGGACCGGCGTGCTCGGAGGCCGGCTCGTGTTCCAACATGCGGCCGGCATTCCGTCCAAAGTGCTCCAGGCCGAGATCCAGAATCGGGAGGCGGGACATCAGCACCAGCCGGGCGAAGAGTACGAGCCCGGTGCGCCCGCAGATACCGCAAAAGCAACTCACACACATCCGCCCGGCACGCCACCGCATACCCATTAATGCGAAACTCGGAATTCGAAATGCGAAATACCCGAGTTCGCAGATTTCGCATTTCGCATTTCGCACTTGTACTTCTTCTCGTGGCCTGCACCCCGACCACGACACGCCCAGGTTTCGCTCCCCTTCCGGAGGCGCTGCATGCGGTGATCAACGCGCCTCCGGCCGCCGTCACACAGGCTGCGCAGGCGCTCCTCACGGCCGACACGATTGCCGTGCATTTCGTGAACCTGCAGGATGCGTATCTGGAAACAGCGGAGTTCGCGGGCACGCATCGCCTGCGTCTCTGGGCCGATCCCGACGTGCCGGGCAAGGCGCGGGTGACCATCGAAGCGGTGTACCGGCCCGCGGAGGATCCGTCGCGCACGCGGCGGGATCTCGAGCGCGCGGCGCCGCCGGGCTCGGCCGGTCACCTGCGCGCCGAGAAGTTGCTGGCAGCATTGAAGGACAAGCTGGGAGTCACGACCTACTAGGTGACGACCCTCCGCCGCAGCCTCGGCGCTCTCGAGTACTTCACGTTCGGGTTCGGGAGTATGGTGGGGGCCGGCTGGCTGGTCGTGATGGACGACTGGCTGCGTCGCGGCGGGCCTGGCGGCGCGATGCTTGGCTTTCTGGGCGGCGCGTTGCTCCTCCTGCCCATCGCGCACACCTACGGGCGCCTGGTGCGCATGATTCCCGATGCGGGCGCCGAAATCGCGTATACGGAACGCGTCTTCCCGTCGTTGGTGAGCTTCACCTCCGGCTGGATGATGGTGCTCGCGTACGCGATTGTCTGCCCGTGGGAAGCGGTGGCGATCGGCAACCTGCTCGCGCGGCTCTTCCCCGCCATGAATGCGCTCGTGCTCTACACCGTCGCGGGAAAGGCTGTCACGCTACCGCGGCTGCTTGCCGGTCTCGGACTGACCGCCGCGATCGGTGTCGTGAACTACCGCGGCATCCGACTGAGCGGGCGCTTTCAGGATGTGACGACGATCGGATTGCTGGCCTGCTTCGCGGTGTTCGTAGCGCTGGGGTTCGGTCGAGGCACCGCGGCAAACATTCATCCGGTGTTCGCGCCCGTAGGACCGTTTGTCTCAGTGCTGCTCGTCGCGCAGATCGTTCCCTACTTCATGACCGGGTTCGAATCCATTCCCAAGGCGTCGGAGGAAGCGCTCCCCGATCTTCGACCTGGCACGCTCTCACGGGCCATCACCGCTGCACTCCTCGCCGGCGGGCTGTTCTACGTCGTCATCGTCGGCGTCGTCGCGTGGGTGTATCCGTGGACCGACATCGTCTCGCAGCATCTCGGCACCGACGTGGCGTTCGCGCGCGCATTCGGAACACCCTGGATCGCCCGGCTGATTCTCGCCGCCGCCATACTGTCGCTCTTCAAGGTGTTCAATGGAAACTTCGTCGCCGCCACGCGGCTGGTGTACGCACTCGGCCGGCGCCGTCTCGTCCATCCCTCGCTCGGCGTCGTGAATCCAACGTTCGGAACTCCAGCCTCTGCGATTGCACTCATTGCGGGTCTCACCGGCGCGGCCGCCTTCCTTGGCGACGCAGTGCTCGTGCCGATCAGCGAGGTGGGCGCCGCGGTTGGGGCAGTCGGCTGGTGCGCGGCCTGCCTTGCCTTCATTGCGCTCGCGCGCCGTGGCGGCGTACGGGAAGGCGTCACGATCGCCGCGATCGGCGCAGTGGTGAGCCTCGCGATCGTCGTGATGAAAGTGGTGCCTCTTGTGCCAGGTAGCTTTACGACAGCGGAGTGGCTGGCCTTTACTGCTTGGTGTGTCCTCGGGCTGGCGCTTCGGCAACGAGTCTCTGGACCCATCGCTCCATCTGTCCGAGATCGATAGCAGCGTCGCGGCACGGCCCATTGGGCAGCTGCATCGTCAGGCCGAGGACCGGAAGCTTGCCGGCGACGTCCCGCAGGCCTGTCATCATATCGCGCTCACAGGCGACGGCCACGACGGCGCGTGGACGCCGCTCGCGAATAACGCGGCGCGCGAGCTGGCCCCGCGTCGCGACGAAGACCGGAACCTCGTAGCGCCCCGCGATCTCGAGCACGCCATCGAGCGCCTGTTTCGATAGACAGCGGGGGATCAGCACCAGCAGCTCGCCCTTCCCGACCCGGCGGCCCCGCCGCTCCGCGAGTGTGTTGTAGATGTCGATGGCCGCATGTTCGACCCAGTCGCGCTTCCCGAAGCCCCGCGCGACCAGTGACGTGTAATTCATCAGCTGCAGGTAGGGACCGCGCTCGAGCAGACGCTCGGGCAGCAGGTTCCGGCCGCTATAAAAGGACGCCGCGAGCACGCTCAGATACAGCCATTGGAGCACAGCGAAGAGGCCAAGGACACTCCAGAGGATCCTGGGCAGCGGCGGCCAGAGTGTGCCGAGCCGTGGCCCGATCAGATAAAGAAGGACGGCAGCGGCGCCAGTCGCGGTGGCGACGGTGAGCGCCGCGAAGCGGAAGAACAGGCCCGGCGCCGCCGAAAAGTCGCCACCACCGGGGAGCGGGCGGCCGTTCCATTCATCCCACTCGTGCCCCAGCCGCCGATCCACTTCGATGTGGATGAGCTGAGCGCGGGGCGCGGAGGAGGGGGGGGGCATGGCAGTGTGCGGGGCAGCCATCGGAAAACGAAGCTTCACGTTGCGCTTCCCCCATGTCAAGTTTGGAGCGTGTTATTCACCGACGCCCGTGTCCGCGCGGCATACGCCGAGGGTGCGGGCATCTACCGCATTCTGCCCGCCGCGGTCGCGATTCCTGAGAGCCAGGACGATGTGGTTGCCCTTGTGCGCCAAGCCGCCGACTCGCACATGGCGCTGATCCCGCGTGGCGCGGGAAGCGGGATGCCCGGCGGGAACGTGGGAAACGGCGTCATCATGGACCTGAGCACCGGGTTCTCCGATCTGGCCGTTGACCCCCACAGCCGCAGCGCCCGAGCCGGCGCGTCCGTTACGTGGGCGGAAGTGAACGAGGCCGCCAAGCCGTACGGCTTGCGACTGCCACCCGATCCCTCGTCCGGAGCGTTCGCGACGAGCGGCGGCATGGTGGCGACGAACGCGGCCGGGCCGCGGACCGTGAGGTACGGCAGTGTGAGGACATGGGTAGAAGCGGTCGAGGTTGTGGACGCCGATGGCAGGGTGAGAACGGTACGAAGGGGAATGGGGAATGGGGAAAGGTTTGCGCTGACGGCTGACGACCGACGACTGATAGCCGATCGTTTCCCCAAAACTCGGAAGAACGCTTCGGGCTACGCTCTCGATCGGCTCGCCCAGACCGGTGACGAAGTCGATCTCCTCGTGGGATCCGAAGGCACACTCGCGATCGTGACCGAAGTCCATTGGCGTCTCGATCCGATCCCTCCCGACATTGCGGGCGCAATGCTCGGATTTGCCGATCTCGAGGCGATGACCGAGGCGGTGCAGTACCTGGTGTCCCTGAAACCATCGGCACTCGAACTGCTGGATGAGTCCCTGCTGCAGTTCGTCCCGGAGGCCGCTGCCCCGGAGGTCGCCTGCCTGCTGCTCGTCGAGTTCGAGCGGGAGACGGCAGCCGCCTCTCGCGGCGTCGTGGGGGATGCGGTTCGCGGCCTCAAGCACTCCGTGATTCACGTGCAGACGGCGGTGAACCGCGCCGGGCTCGAACAGCTCTGGAGCGTGCGACGCCAGGCTTCCCCCGCCCTGGCCCGCCTGCCGGCCACCCAGCGCTCGCTTCAGGTCATCGAAGACGGGTGTGTGCCGCTCGACGCCCTGGGCGCGTATGTCGTCGCCCTCAGGGCGGCGGCCGAGCGTCGCGGCATTCAAGTCGCAATCTTCGGACACGCCGGCGACGGTCACGTCCATGTCAACGCGCTTCCCGACACGACGCGCGACGGCTGGCTCGAGGCGATCCACGGGCTGTTCGACGACGTCACCGATCTCCTGCTCCGTCTCGGCGGTGTGCCGTCGGGCGAGCACGGCGTCGGTCGGCTGCGCGCAGGGATACTGGAGCACTTCTATGGCGCGGACGTGATGCAGCTGTTCCGCGACGTGAAGCGCGCCTACGACCCGCTGTCCATCCTCAACCCGGGTGTTATCATTCCCGCGACCGATTGGTCGCCCGTGGCCGCGCTGAAGGTCGGCGCTGGTGCCGCGGCGATTCCCGAAGACATCGCAACACGACTCCGAGAAGTGGAGCGCAGCGCCGCATGGGCCACACCGAAACTCGAACTGGCACACTAACTCCGATGGAAGTCTTCCGTGCTCCCCGCGTCTCGCTGATCGCCCGTCCCCAGTTTCTCGAACCGGAACATCTCGCGGTGCAGTGGCGCGGTGAGGCCAGCGATGGCGAGCGTCTCGCCGAGTACGCGGGCCGGCTGTGCTACATGAGCCAGCACAACCCCGTGAACCGTACGACCGCCGAGTATCTCGAGAACATCAAGAAGCAGGGCCACGGGTCGGTGCTGGAGCACGCCGTCTACGTCCTGCTGATCGAGGGAATCTCGCGCTCCTGCTCCCACGAGCTGGTGCGCCACCGGGCAGGCTTCGGGTATTCGCAGATTTCCCAGCGCTACGTCGACGAGTCACACGCCGCCTTCGTCATGCCGCCCGCGGTCGCCGGCGACGCTCGGCTCGAGGAAGAATGGCAGCAACAGGTCGCCGAGGCGCAGGCCGCGTACGTCCGAGCGGTGGAGGGCCTGATGCACCGCTTCGAGTGGGTGACAGACAAGATCCACCGGCGGAAAATTGCGCGCGAAGCCGCGCGCAGCGTGCTGCCGAACGCGACCGAAGTAAAGATCGTCGTCTCGGGGAACGCGCGCGCGTGGCGCACGATGCTCGAGCTGCGCTGTGGTGAGGGGGCCGAGTTGGAAATCCGGCGGATGGCGCTCGCGGCGTTGCGCGTGCTTCAGAAAGAAGCGGGCTCGCTGTTCTCCGATTTCGAGATCTACGTCGCCGACGACAGAGAGGAAGCCGCGCGCGTCACGTATCACAAAGTTTAGTTGCACGTCGTTTTCGTCGACCACTTTTTCCGACGTTTCTCTCTTGCGCATCCCGTAACCATTTCGTATTCTGGTTTCAGCATGCGAATCGGTCTCGCATACAACGAGAAACCCGACGTCAGCGCTACGTCGGACGACTACGCAGAATGGGATGACCCGTCCACGATCGACGCGGTCGATCAGGCGCTGAGTCTCTTCGGCACCGTCGTCCGTCTCGAAGCCGACGAATTCTTCCCGCAAAAACTGGCGCTCGCGCATCCCGACATCGTCTTCAACATGGCCGAGGGACTGCACGGCCCCTGCCGCGAGTCACACGTCCCCGCGCTGTGCGAGTACTTGAACATTCCGTACACCGGCTCCGACCCGCTCACGCTGGCGCTGACGCTGCACAAGGGCCGCACGAAGGAGATTCTCGCCTACCGCGGAGTGCCGACCGCGCCGTTCCGTGTCATCGAGCGCGTGGCGGATCTCGAGCGGATGCCGCTGCCGTTTCCGTTGTTCGTAAAGCCGGTCGCGGAGGGATCTGGTAAAGGCATATTCGTCAATAACTTATGTGAGACACCCGCGCAGCTCGCGGAGCGCGTGCCTTTCCTCTTAGACCGCTACAATCAGCCGGTCCTCGTCGAGACTTATCTCCCGGGACCGGAGTTCACCGTCGCGATCCTCGGCAACAACGGCGACGTGCGCTGCCTGCCGATCGTCGCATTCGATTTCGCGACGTTGCCCGCCGGCGCCCCGCCCGTCTACGGCTACGAAGCGAAGTGGATCTGGGATACGCGCGAGCATCCCCTCGCGATCTTCCAGTGCCCCCCCACCGGCGTCGCCGACTCGCTCTGCCGCGAGACCGAGTGCGTCGCACTCGATGCGTATCGCGCGCTCGGGTGCCGCGACTGGTGTCGCATCGACGTGCGCGTCGACCGGTTCGGCGTACCGAACGTCGTCGAGTTGAATCCACTCCCCGGCATCATTCCCGATCCAGCGATGAACTCCTGCTTTCCGAAAGCGGCACGGGTCGCCGGATACACCTACGATGAGCTGATCCAGGAGGTCATGCGGATCGCCTGGAGAAGGATCAGCGCGCAGGACGTGGGGATCCATGCGCCCCTTCAGGACGCGTCTATCCAGGCATCGGCGTGAAGGTCGTCATCCTCTACGATCCCGGCGCCGATGACTGGACTGCCGAAGACGTCGCCGGAGTGATGCAGGCGGTCGACGCTATCGCGACGATTTTCGGCGCCCTCGGCCACCAGGTGCAGCGCGTTCCGGTCCGGCATGACATGCGCTGGTTCAACGTCTGTCGGCGGGCCGACCTCGTCTTCAACCTCTGCGAAGGCGTGCGCGGGGTCGCGCAGTGGGAGGATCATGTCGTCGGCACGCTGGAGCTGGCCGGCATCGCCTACACCGGCTGCGGCCCGTGGACCACGGCGATCTGCCGCCGCAAAGCCGTTGCCAATACGCTGCTGGAGCGCGCCGGGCTGCCCGTGCCGCGCTGGACCATCGCGCAGGGGAAGATCGAGGATGACTTCCCGTTGCCCGCGATCGTGAAGCCGGCCGCCGAGGACGCGAGCGCCGGCCTCGACCGGCAGTCGATCGTCACCGATCGCAGGAACCTCAGGGCGCGCATCGCCGCGATGACGGAGCAGTTCGACGAAGTGCTGGTGCAGCAGTACATCGCCGGCCGCGAGTTCAACGTCGGCATCGTCGGCGAACGCACACTGCCCGTCGCCGAGATCGATTTCAGCACGATGCCGGAAGGCGCGTGGCCGATCCTCACATACGCCGCCAAGTGGCACGTCGGATCTCCCGAGGATCTCGGCAGCCGGCCGGTGTGCCCCGCCGCAATCCCGCAACGCCTTGCCGATCGGCTGTGTCGACTGGCGGAAACGGCGTGGCGCACGATGCAGGGCAAGAGCTACGGCCGCGTCGACCTGCGCATGGACGACGCCGGGCGGCCGTGGGTCCTCGAGGTGAATCCGAATCCCGATCTCACCGACGAGGCCGGCCTGTCGCGGATGGCGAAGGCCGCGGGATGGGACTACGCTGAGCTGATTCGCCGCATCGCCGAGATCGCGCTGCGGGAGGCCCAGGGAACCAAGGCCGCGCGTGAGCTGCTCGCTGCGCCCCGTCGGGCACGCGCACCGCGCACGGTTTGAGCAGCTGACGCGGTCGACCGGTCTCTTCCGCGAGGAAGAGGTCGCCACCGCGGTCGAGCTGCTCGACGACAGCCTCGCGGGCGACGACGACTATCACTTCGTCGGCGCCTTCGCGGACGATCAGCTGGTCGGCTACGCGTGCTGGGGCGCGACTCCAGGCACTGTTGCCACGAGCGATCTCTACTGGATTGTCGTCGACTCGGGTCGCCAGGGCGGCGGAATCGGATCGCAGTTGCTCGGGGAGGTCGAGCGCCGGCTGACGGCCGGCGGCAGACGGCTGGTTGTGGTAGAGACCAGCTCGCGCGCCGATTACACACCGACGCGCGGGTTTTACGAAACGCGCGGCTACAGCAGGACCGCGACCATACCGGGGTACTACGCGCCCGGTGACGATCTGGTGATCTACACCAAGGACTTGACTACTGGAGACCTGGCAAGAGCTGCTCCGTAGGAAGAGCATCGCGTCGCTCGACGCCCTCGCCGCGCGCTTCGGTTCTGAGCACGTCGGGGATATCGCTCATCTCCGCCAGGCCGCCGAAAACTTCGAGTTCCGCATCTCACCCGCGATGGTGGACCTCATCAAGTCGCCCGGCGACCCCATCTGGCGGCAATACGTCCCCACGGTGCAGGAGCTGGAAGTCCACGACGGGCTCGTGGATTCGCTGGACGAAGACGCGAACTCGCCGGTTCCCAACATCACCCACCGCTATCCCGACCGCGCGCTGTTTCTGGTGTCGCCGGTGTGCGCCTCCTACTGCCGCTTCTGCACCCGCCGGCGCAAGGTCGGCGACCCCGAGAAGATTCCGCTGGCGCAGCTCGAATCGGCGTTCCGCTACCTCGAGGCGCATCCGGAGATCCGCGATGTGATCATGTCGGGCGGCGACCCTCTGCTGTTGTCGGACCGCCGCATCGACGAGATCTGCAAGCGTTTGCGCGCGATTCCCCATCTCGAGGTGCTGCGGATCGGGAGCCGTATCCCCTGCCACCTCCCCGAGCGGGTGACGCCAGAGCTCTGCGCCGTCCTCAAGCGCTACCACCCGCTCTACATCAACACGCATTTCAACCACCCCGACGAGCTGACGCCCGCCGCGGTCACGGCGCTGGGCATGCTCGCCGACGCCGGGATCCCGCTGGGCTGCCAGACCGTGCTTCTCAAAGGGGTGAACGACGACCCGGAGGTCATGAAGCTGCTGATGCAGCGGCTGCTCGCCGCGCGGGTGCGGCCGTACTACATCTATATGTGCGACCAGGTTGCGGGCGCCGAGCACTTCCGGACGAGCGTCGAGAAGGGGTTGGAGATCATCCAGGCGCTGCGGGGCTGGACCTCAGGGCTGGCCGTGCCGCACTTCGTGATCGACGCCCCGGGGGGCGGCGGCAAGATTCCGCTGCTGCCCGAATACGTCGTGAAGCTGACCGACACGGAAGTCGTGCTCCGCAACTACGCCGGCAAGATCTACCGCTACCGCCAACCGCTCGAGCCCATCGTCGTAGGGTGACGACCCTACTTGACGGGTTCCCCAGAAGTCGCATATTTATGTTTGAGAATGCATAAACATACGATGGCCCCGCTGACGAATATTCCCGGCACACTCTCTCCAGGGAGCGGCGGGGCGCGATAGCGTGCACAGCAAACCCGAACCCAGCCAGCCCGCTCCCGCAACCGAGCGGGCTTTTCGTTTGCTCGACCCCTGGCGCGAGCGCGACGCCTGCGGCGTCGGCTTCGTCGCGCGGGCCGACGGCGACCGCACCCACGACATCCTCGCGAAGGCCCTCACCGCCGTCGCCCGGCTCGCGCATCGCGGCGCCGCCTCGAACGACAAGTCCGGCGACGGCGCCGGCGTCCTGACCCAGATCCCGCATCGCCTGCTCGGCGTGGGGCCTGTGGAGCGCGTCGCCCTCGGCATGTTCTTCCTGCCGCAGGCAGCCCCCGCGCGTGATGCGGCGATCGACCTCATCGAAACGGTCCTGGTTGGGCTCGGCATGTCGGTGCTCGGCTGGCGCGTCGTGCCGGTGGACGCCACGGTGCTGGGCCCGCTCGCCGCCGCGAGGCAGCCGACGATCCGGCAGCTATTCGTGGGTCCGCCGTCGGGTCCCGGGAATGCCCAGATGTGGGAGCGGCGTCTCTACCTCGCGCGCCGAGTCATCGAGCGACGGGCCGCGGAAGCGGGACTGCCGATCTTCGTGTGTTCGCTGTCGTGCCGGACCGTCGTCTACAAAGCACTGCTGGTCGGCACAGAGCTGCCCGGCTTTTACGCGGACCTGCGCTCGCCGCTGTTCGAGACCGGCATCGCCGTATTCCACCAGCGGTACTCGACCAACACGCTGCCGAGCTGGCCGCTCGCGCAGCCGTTCCGGTTGCTGGCGCACAACGGCGAGATCAACACGCTGTGGGGGAATCGCAACGCGATGCTGGCGCGCGAACCGGCTCTCGCCGCGCCGGTGTGGGACAGGGACGTTGAACAACTGAAGCCCGTCATCTGGGCAGAGGGCAGCGATTCCACGAGTCTCGACAACGCGTTCGAGCTGCTCGTCCGCTCTGGACGCGACCCCGTCCACGCGCTCATGATGCTGCTGCCGGAGGCGTGGGAACGCATTCCCGATATGCATCCAGCGCTGCGGAGCTTCTACGAATATCATGCCGGACTGATGGAGCCGTGGGACGGGCCAGCAGCCCTCGCGTTCAGCGACGGCGTCATCGCGGGCTCGGCGCTCGACCGCAACGGTCTCCGGCCCTGCCGCTACAAGATCACTCGCGACAACGTCGTTGTGGCGGCGTCAGAGGTCGGCGTGGTCGACCTCGAGCCCGCTGATGTTGTCGAATCGGGCCGCCTCGGTCCCGGCGAGCTGCTGGTGGTCGATACGGTTCGCAATGTCGTCCTCCGCAGCGCGGACGCGAAGATGGAAGTTGCGCAGCGCTGCCCATACAGCCGCTGGAGCACGCGCGTGGTGCGCAAGCTGCCGGCCGAAGTCTCCGCGCTTGGACCTGCGCTCCCCGCGGACGAGCTCGCCGCACGCCAGCACGCCTTTGGCTACAGCCACGAGGATCTGCGCTTTGTGATCTCGCCCATGGCCGCCGAGGGTCGCGATGCGATCTGGAGCATGGGCGACGACACGCCTATCGCGCCGCTGTCCCGGCTGCCGCAGAGCCTCTACACCTATGTGCGCCAGCGTTTCGCCCAGGTGACCAACCCCGCGATCGATCCGCTCCGCGAGGAGCTGGTGATGTCGCTCGTGATGTATCTCGGCCGGCGGGGCTCCTTGCTCGCGCAGCGGCCCGGTGGCCGGACACTGCTCCGCGTCGAGCATCCGGTGCTCCTCGCGGAGGAAATGGCTGCGATGCGGCGGGCGGGCGGCTCCGGAGGAGGGGGGGGGGAGCTCACGACGCTCAGCGCTGTGTGGGAAGCCGCGGCTGGTCCCGACGAGCTGTCGCGCGCCCTGGAAACGCTGAGTCGAGACGCGGTGAAGGCGGTACGTCGCGGGGGCGGCGCAACGATACTGGTGATCAGCGATCGCGACGCGGACAAGACTCGCGCGCCGATCCCCATGCTGCTCGCGATCGGCGCGGTGCACCAACGTCTGGTTCAGACCAAGCAACGCGTGCGCGTGGGGCTCGTCGCGGAAGCCGGCGACGCCTGGGATGTGCATCACCTCGCCGCGCTGTTCGGGTATGGCGCGGAGGCGGTGCACCCCTGGCTCGCTCTACAATGCCTCCGCGACGTCGAGTCATCGGCTGAGAAGTACCGCAGCGCGGCCGAAAAAGGCCTGCTCAAGATTCTGTCCAAAATGGGAATCTCGACGCTACAGTCGTACGCGGGCGCGCAGATCTTCGAAGCCATCGGGCTGGGACCGGAAGTGATTGAGCGCTGCTTCACCGGTACTGCGTCGGTGATCGGGGGCATCGGTTTCAAGGAAATCGCCGAGGACGTCCTGGCCCGTCATCAGGGCGCGGGTGTGCTCCCCGACCACGGCCGAATTCGGTATCGCCGGGATGGTGAAGACCACGGCTGGTCGCCGCCGCTCGTCCGCGCGCTGCAACACGCCGAGTACGCCGGCTTTGCCGACGGCGTGCGGGCTCGAGCACCGGCCGGGCCGCGGGACTTGCTCGATTTCCGTGAGCAAACCCCAGTGCCTCTGGATACAGTCGAGCCGGCGGAAGACATCCGCCGGAGATTCATCTCCAGCGCGATGTCGCTCGGCGCGCTGTCACCAGAAGCGCATGCGACGCTCGCCATTGCGATGAACCGGATGCATGCACGGTCGAATTCTGGGGAGGGTGGAGAGGACCCGGCCACCTGGGTGACGCCCGCGAACGGCGTGGGCGACCGTTCCGACAACCGGATCAAGCAGGTCGCCTCCGGCCGCTTTGGCGTGACGGCAGCCTATCTCGTCCGGGCGGATGAGCTCGAGATCAAGATCGCGCAGGGCTCGAAGCCCGGCGAAGGCGGCCAGCTGCCGGGGCACAAGGTCACCGATCTCATCGCGCGACTGCGGCACGCAGTCGTCGGCATTCCCCTGATCTCGCCGCCGCCGCATCATGACATCTATTCGATCGAGGATCTGGCGCAGCTGATTCACGATCTCAAGCAGGTGAATCCTGCCGCGCGGGTCGGCGTCAAGCTCGTCGCGGAAGCGGGCGTGGGCACCGTCGCGGCGGGCGTCGCGAAAGCGTACGCCGATTACGTCCTCATCTCTGGTCACAACGGCGGCACGGGCGCGTCGCCGCTGTCATCGATCAAGCACGCCGGCACGCCGTGGGAGCTGGGCCTGGCGGAGACGCAGGCGATTCTCATGCGCAATAAGCTGCGCGAACGCATCGAAGTGCGGGTTGACGGCGGGCTACGCACCGGGCGGGACGTCGTGATCGCCGCGCTGTTCGGTGCGGAAGCGTTTGGCTTCGGAACCGCCACGGTCGTCGCTCTAGGCTGCGCGATGGCGCGCCAGTGTCACTTGAATACCTGCCCGACCGGGATCGCCACGCAGCGTCCCGACCTCCGCGCAAAGTTCCGCGGCACGCCCGAGCAGGTCATTGCCTACTTCACCTACATCGCCGAGGACGTACGTCGCATCATGGCGACGCTCGGCGTGCGCCGGATGGACGATCTGATCGGTCGGGTCGAGTTGCTGCGGCGCATTGAACGGCCCGAGACGCCGCGGGCGAGCCTGCTCGACCTGTCGTTTCTGCTTGACGCACCGGCGAGCAAGTCCGCGCCGCGCCGGCGCACGGTGGATCGCAACGTGCGCCCCGGGCTCGTCTCGCTCGACGCCGAGATCCTGCAGCAGCAAGGTTCGGCGCCCCGCGTTTTCACGATCGGGAATCACCACCTCACCGTCGGCGCGCGCATCGCGGGGCAGCTCGCCCGGGTGCACGGCGGCGCCGGACCCGAACAGCCACTGCGGCTGCGCTTCCGGGGTAGCGCCGGCCAAAGTTTCGGCGCGTTCACGCTGCCCCGTATGCATCTGCACTTGGAAGGTGAGGCCAACGATCACGTCGGCAAAGGCCTGTGCGGCGGCGAAATCGTAATCCGGCCATTCCGTGGTGCCGGGTACACGACTGGTGTGCTGATTGGAAATACCGCGTTGTATGGCGCGACGTCCGGGCACCTGTTTGCGGCCGGCGGCGCGGGCGACCGCTTTGCCGTGCGGAATTCCGGCGCCGTCGCGGTGATCGAGGGCGCCGGCGACCACTGCTGCGAATACATGACGGGTGGCGTGGTGGTAGTGCTGGGACCGGTCGGCAGGAATTTTGCGGCCGGGATGTCCAACGGTATCGCCTACGTGCTCGATGAGCGCAGCACGCTCGGATCGCACTGCAACCTGGAAATGGTCGCGGTCAGTGGGCTCAACGCGATGGACGAACGCGTGCTGCGTAAGCTGATCCAACAGCACTTCCAGAAGAGCGGCAGCTCGCGCGCCCGGATGATCCTGGCGCAGTGGGACGCCTACCGCACGCTGTTTCGGAAGGTGGCACCCCCGGCTGGCGCGACTGTCGATCAGACAACAACACCGGCCACGGTTATTTCGACGCCCTAAGGGGTGCGCTCGGCAGAGCAGGCTTTCAGCCTGTGAACAATCGTGGTACTCTACGGTCCATGTCGGCACCGCTTCACATAAAGTTCACGGTGGGGCTCGTCCAGATGAGCATGAGCGACGATCCCGCAGTGAATCTCGGCAAAGCCGTCGCCCGCATTCGGGAGGCCGCGCAGCAGGGAGCGGGCCTCGTCTGCCTGCCTGAGCTCTTCCGTACGCATTACATCGGCCAACGCGAGGACCACGCGCTCTTTGATCTGGCGGAGGCCGTCCCGGGACCGACGACGGAAACGCTCGGGAAGATCGCCAAGGAAAACGGCGTCGTTGTGATCGCGTCGCTGTTCGAGCGCCGGGCTGCCGGCTTATACCACAACACGGCGGCCGTGATCGACGCGGACGGGAAGGTGAAGGGGATCTACCGCAAGATGCACATCCCCGATGACCCCGCCTACTACGAGAAGTTCTACTTCACGCCGGGTGATCTGGGCTTCCGTGCCTTCGATACGAAGGTCGGCCCGATCGGCGCGCTGGTCTGCTGGGATCAGTGGTATCCCGAGGCCGCCCGACTCACGGCGCTGCAGGGCGCGAACATTCTTCTCTATCCGACCGCGATCGGCTGGCATCCGTCGGAGAAAGAGCAATACGGCGAGCAGCAGCTCGATGCTTGGAAGACGATCCAACGCAGTCATGCGATCGCCAACGGCTGCTGGGTGGCCGCGGTGAATCGCGTCGGCTTCGAACAGCTCAGCGGCCAGGGCGCCGGGATAGAATTCTGGGGCCACTCGTTTGTGTGCGATCCCTTCGGGGTCGTGGTCGCCGAGGCGGCCGAAGGCGAGGCGCTCGTGCTCGCGCAGGTGGATCTGGCTCGCATCGAGGAGGTGCGCCGCAACTGGCCATTCCTGCGTGACCGCCGCACCGATGCCTACAGTGGTATCCAGCACCGTTATCTGACGGACTAGCTTGCCCTCCCCCGCCCCCCCCGCCGGTTACCGGATACCGGCCGAGTGGGAGCCGCATGCGGCGACCTGGATCGGCTGGCCGCACAACGTCACCGATTGGCCCGGGAAATTCCCGCCGATCCCGTGGGTCTACGGCGAAATCGTTCGAGCGCTCGCGCCGGGAGAAGTGGTCCGCATTCTGGTCAACTCCCGCGTTCAGCAGGGACAGGCAAGTCGAGTCCTGAAGAAGGTCGGCGTGGATCTCGCCCGCGTTGACTTTCTGCCCTTTCCGACCAATCGCGGCTGGACGCGCGACTTCGGACCGATTTTCGTGCGCGGAGCAAAGAGCCTCGCCATTGCGCGCTTCCATTTCAACGCCTGGGCGAAGTACAAGGATTGGAAGAAGGACGACAAGATCCCCGAGCGCGCGGCGCAGCGGCTCAAGGTTCCGTTGATCGAGGCGAAGATTGTTCTCGAAGGCGGCAGCATCGACGTGAACGGCCGCGGCACGCTGCTCACGACCGAGGAATGCCTGCTCGATCCCAAAGTCCAACCCCGTAACCCGGGATTGTCCCGGCTCGAGATCGAGACCGTGTTCCGCGACATCCTCGGCATCTCGAATACGCTCTGGCTGGGCAAAGGGATTGCCGGCGACGACACCCACGGCCACGTGGATGATCTGTGCCGCTTCGTGAAACCCGGGACGGTCGTCCTGTGTCGCGAGGACGATCCGAAAGATGTGAATTACAAACCGCTCGCGGAGAACCGCGAGCGACTGCAGGGGATGCACCTGGAACGCGGAGCGAGCATCGAAGTGATCGATCTCCCGATGCCCACCCCGCTGTATTTCGACGGCGTCCGATTACCTGCCAGCTACGCCAACTTCTACGTCGCCAACGCCGCCGTGCTCGTCCCCACATTCAACGATCCCAAGGATCGCGTCGCGTTGGGCATTCTCGGCGAACTGTTTTCCGATCGACCCGTCGTCGGGATCCACACGGTGGATCTCGTCTGGGGACTCGGCACGATCCACTGTCTTACGCAGCAGGAGCCGGCGGTCTAGACATGCAGCGCGCCCTCGATCACATCCGCGAGGTTCGCGAGATCGGCGAGGATGTGGGCTCGCTCGGTGGCCGAAAGCCCCTCCGCCGTTCGAATGCGTCCCGCGCAACGCTCCAACAGCTCGAGTGCAGAGCAGAGATAGACGGTCGCTTGATCGACCGCCAACCACGCCCGCTCATGAGCCCCAAGGCACAGCCCGCCGAGCTCTACCACCAGCCGCTCGGGGCTGCGGCGCTCAAGGCCAGTCGGTGGCGGCGCAGGTGGGTCGCTTCGCACCGCAGCCACGTGCCAACGATCGGCATCGACGCGGCATCCGACCCACAGGCTTTGGGGAAGAGCCAGCCTTCCCCACCGTCGCAGCACTCGCGCGACGTCGAACTCCACAGCACCCGCAGGCGGCGGCCGCCGGCTCACGGCCTCGGTCATTGCCAGGTCGCCGCGAGCTAGGCGCCAGAGCGCCACGGTACGGCCACGGAGAGCGGTGCTCAACTGGTTCAACAGCTCACAGCGGCGCTCGTAGAGACCGATAAGCGAGGATTCGCGCATCGCGACCTCCTCGGTTGGTGTCTCTACAAGAACCCCACACCCGGCCGAAGGTAACACGCGTCGCGCTTGCGGCCCGGAGCAAGGTGACGAGCGTCATCAACGCGTTGTGAGCCGCTGACCGCCTGCACCGCGATTTACGGCAGCTGCCAAATCTCCACGCGGTTTCCAGTGAAGATCGGAATCAGCACGCGGTTCCGCTTCGCGTCGTAGCCGATATCGGCGGGACTCGGAACCCCGGTGATGATCTTTGTGCCCTGCGTGCTGTCGAACCGCGTGATCGACGAGTCCGTCCAGCTCGACACGACGACCTTGCCCCCGATCATCTCGACGCCATCGAACCCACCGGCGCCTCTGGCGATGACGCTGGGCGCGCGGTCGCCCGGCTTCCACGCGAGGGGGGGCTACTGCAGCTGCCAAATCTCCACACGATTCCCGGTAAAGATTGGAACCAGCAAGCGATTGCGCCGCGCATCGTACCCGATATCCGCCGGACTCGGCACTCCCTTGATCGATTTCGTCCCTTGCCCGTTCACGTACCGATAGACGGAGGAATCGGCCCAGCTCGACACCCAGAGCGCGCCGTCGCGCGTGATCTCGACGCCATCGAACTGTCCGGGCCCGGTGCCCAGCGAGGTCGTCGTCTTCTCACCTGGCTTCCACGCGAGCAAGGACTTGCCACCGAACGGCACGACGATGAAGCGCTGATTCGCTGGGTCCCAAGTGATGCCGTTGGGCCGGCTCAGCGTGTCGGTCTTGAGCGCGACGCTCACCTTGCGGTCCGGCGCGATGCGAAAGATCTGATCCATGCCCGGATGCTCGATCGCACCGTTCGCGCCGAAGCGAATCGCGGTGTCGGTCACGTAGAGCGAGCCGTCGGGAGCGGCGGCAATGTCGTTGAGGAAAATGGCGCCCGGAACCTGCACCGTCGCCACGGGCGCCCCGGTGCGCGCGTTAAAGGCGCGGACCTTGTCGATGTCGGCGACCCATAACGTGTCGTGCACCAGCGCCAGACCCTTGGGCGCATCGAGACCTTTCATGAACGCGCTGTCCATCACCATCCCGGCCGGACCCAAACGGGTGATGTAGCCATTGCCGTCCTTGACACCGGGCGCGCCGTTGATGTTCGAGACGAAGTAGACGTCCTGAGCCGAGTCCCATTTGACCGACTCGGGTGTCTGGAATCCCCCCACCGACGCGGCCTTGATGGGCGTGCCCGCCGTGCCTTTCCCGCCTCGCTCCGCCGGCTTACATGCGCATACCAGAGCGACGACGGCCCACATGCTCCTGTTCATCGGTGCCCTTCCTCCTCGGCCAACGTTTGAATGTGGTGCAACACCCGCGCATGGATCGCGGTGACGATCGCGCGCGCGGGCACTGTCCAATACGCCTGCGGAAACATGTCTACCACGTAGGTGGTCCGACCCTCGAGCCGCGTCCGCCCGCCCGGGAGCGGCGTCAGCCTGAACTCGCCGTGGGTCGCGCGGAAATAGCCGTCGAGGTGCGGCGGATGCACGTCGCCATAGGGGCTCAGCTCCGTCATCGGCGGCGCCTGGGCGGTGATGTCGAACGCGAGGAGCCGGTTCTCGTCCCAGGCGGTGATCGGCTCGACGAAGCTGCCGGTGGTGAAGTCGCAGTAGCGAATCGACCCAACGCCGTAGCCCTCGATGCGTGCGCGCAGCGGTGCCGCGACACCCGCGCGAAACAGCGCCTCGGTCGGCGGCGGCAAGTCGGGGAACGTCACGACGTGCTGCCACACAATGTCCGGTGGCGCGGCAATGTCGACGACCGTGATCACCTCGTGTGTCGGCGGAGTGGCGCGGGGCTCGACCCCGACCAACAGCGGCACGATGAGCGCCATGCCAGCACCCGACAGTCCGTGACGGCCGCGGCGAGCCACGATTCGACCCAGCACCGCGCCCGGGAACGCGATCGCGAGCGCAATGGGGAGCGCCATCAGCGTGCACACGGAGCCCTCCAGCGCGAACAGCACCAGCGCCCCGGCGGCGATCGTCACACTCGCGAGCGCGATCACGATCGATTGTCCGGCGGGACGCTCGGCGCGGTAGTTGTAGATGTAGGAGCTGATGTACCCGATCGTGAACGGCACGCCGAGGAAAACGCCCGCGGAGTAGCTGCGTCGCAAATAAATCCCGATTCCCACGGTGATGAGTGTGATTCCCAGCGAGGCGGCGACGCCGAGCATCGCGCTCTTCAGCCGGTCGTCGACCGCCGGCGGCGGCGCTTCAACGGGCCATTCGACCGTCGATGCGGACGGCACCAACGACAAGGCCGCCATCAGCAGGAAATTCAGCGCCGGAACAAAGAAGAGCAGCGCGGTCCACGGACTCCAGCCTGCGTCTGCCGCGCGGCGCATCGACATGCTCACGCCGATCCACAGGAACGGCAGCGCGATGGCGACGAGCAACGGAATGAGCCACGGTGGAGCACCGCGCAGCAGCTCGGTGCGCGTACTCAACAAGGGAGACAGATAATTCAGCGGGGTCCAGACGCGGCCGGCGAAGCGCCAGATGAGCAGCGCGTCGATGGCGTACTTGAGCGCCATGAGGCCGGCGCCATGCCGGAAGTATGTCCCGCGATTGATGGGATCGCGGAAGCCAAACCAGAGGCGCACCCAGCGGGCGAGCATTCTAGGCTTTCGCTTCCTCGAGCTCCTTCTTGCGCGCCTCGGTGATCTTCGCGGCGACGTCCGGCGGCGCGTCCTGGTACACGTGGAACGTCATCCGATACGTCCCGCGTCCATGCGTGATCGAGTGTAGCGTGGTGGCGTAGCGATCGAGCTCCGCCTCGGGTACCAGGGCTTTCACCTTCGTGAGTCGTCCATCCTTCTCCGTTCCGACGATGTGCCCGCGACGTGAGGACAGGTCGCCCATCACCGCCCCCTGATAATCGTCGGGCGTCCACACCTCGACATCCATGATCGGCTCGAGCAGCACCGGCCGCGCGCCCGGGCTCACGTTTCGGAACGCCAGAATGCCGGCCATCTTGAACGACATTTCGTTGGAGTCCACGTCGTGGTAGGAGCCGTCGTACAGCTCGACCTTGAAATCGACGACTGGGTAGCCCGCGACGGGTCCCCGGTGCGACGCTTCGACCACCCCGCGCTCGACCGCGGGGATATATTGGCGCGGAATCACGCCGCCCACGATCTCGTCCACAAACTGCATGCCCGACCCGCGCGGCAGCGGCGCGATGCGGATCCAGCAATCGCCGTACTGTCCCCGGCCCCCGGTCTGCTTCTTGTGCTTCCCCTGGCCCTCCGATTTTCCCCGGAACGTTTCGCGATAGGCAACCTTGGGTTTTGCGGTCTGCGCGTGGACGCCGAACTTTCGCGCCAAGCGCCCCACCACGATCTCGAGATGCCGCTCGCCGAGTCCCCGAATGAGGGTCTGGCTCAGCTCGCTATTGTACTCGTGATGGAACGTGGGATCCTCTTCGTGCAGCTTGTGCAGGCCGGTCGACAGCTTGTCTTCTTCGCCGCGCTGCTTTACCTCGACGGCGACGGTGATCACCGGCTCGGGGAATGGGATCTTCGGCAGCACGAGCCCCATGTCCTTGGTTGAGAGCGTGTCGTTGGTGTGCGTATCGCGCAGCTTCGCGACCACGCCGATGTCGCCGGCGTGCAGCTCCGGAATCTCGATGCGTTCTTTTCCCAGGCCGACGCAAAGATGGTTCAGCTTTTCCGACACTTCGCGCGGCGCGTTCCACACGTCCTGCCCGTTCTTGACGTGGCCCGAGTAGATGCGGAACTGCGTGACGTCGCCGACGTGCGGCTCCGAGACCGTCTTGAAGACCTGCGCCGCCAGCGGCCCGGCGTCGTCGCACTTGAGCGTGAGCCGCTCCGCGCTGCCCCACTTCTGCGCTTCGACGGGCGGGCGCTCGTGCGGCGCCGGGCACAATTCGACGAGCTTGTTGAGTAGCGCGCGCGTGCCGTACGTCAGCTCGGCGGCGCCGCAGAACAGCGGAAAGAGCTCCCCCGTCGCCATGCCGGCCTTCATCGCCGCGATCGCCTCGTCGCGGCCGATCTCCTCACCGCCGAGGTAGCGCTCGAGCAGCGTGTCGTCCGTCGCCGCGATGCTCTCGATCAATTCCTGGGAATACTTGTCGAATCGATCCTTGTACTCGTCGGGAACGTCGACCTCGTCGTACTCGCCCGCCTTGGTCCCCTTCTTATAGAGGTGCGCCTTCTTCGAGAACAGGTTGATGATCCCGTGGAACTCCGGTCCTTCGCCGACCGGAATCTCCACCGGGATCACCTTCGACGTGAGCTGGTCCTTGATCTGATTGAAGACGCGCTCGAAGTTGGCGTGCTCCTTGTCCATCAGCGACACGAAGAAGAGGCGGGGCAGCGAGCGGCGCTCGCAATAGTCCCAGACCTTCTCGGTTCCCACTTCGACGCCCGCGGTCGCGGACAGCACCACAACAGCGGAATCCGCAGCGTACACACCCGCCAGGGCGTCGCCGGTGAAATCCAGGTATCCAGGGGTGTCGATCAGATTGATCTTCGTGTCCATCCACTCGGCAACGGCGAGTGCGAGGTTGATGGAGTACTTGCGTTCGATTTCGTCGGCGGTGTAATCGGTGAGGGCGGTGCCATCCTTTACAGATCCGTGCCGTTTGCTCGTTCCGGCCACGAACGCCAGCGCATCGACCAGGGAGGTCTTGCCGCTCGCGCCGTGGCCGACGACGGCGACATTCCGGATCTCCGGCGTCTTATACACACGCATCAATCCACCTCCTGCGGGGGGGAAGGAAATATGAATCAGGAGGGAATGAGGCGGCTAGGTGAGAGGCAGAGGCCTAGGTTCCTACCCCGTTAAGCATCAGCGGGAGGCGGTGAGGGGGGCGGGGGCGGGGACACGACGGATGGAATCGGAGGACCAGCTGAAACGGGACCGGGCTCACCATGACGCGCGGGCGCTAAACCCAACGCGGCGACGCCCGCGAGCGCCATCACGACACCCGCGACGAAGAAAGCCGCGTTTCCACTGACGACGTCGTAGATGGTGCCGATCAGCGGCGGACCCGCGGTCCGTCCCAGCGCGGCGATCGCTTGAGCGGCGCCGAGCACCGTGCCTTGTTCTGTGGGATCGGCGTAGACCGAGACGAGGCCGGTCGCCGCGGGCGCGAAGATGCTGTTCGCGAACGCCAGCACGAAGGTCCACCCGTACAGCAACCCGGAGCTCGGCAGGAACGGAACGACGGCGATGGAGAGCGCCATGCCAAACGTTCCCGCGATGACGAGCGCGCGTTCCCCGGTGCGGCGCGCCATCTTCCCGAAGAAATAGCCCTGCACGGCCGCCGCGGTCACGCCGATGATCGTGAACAGAATGGCGAGGTCGCGCTCGGTCCAGTGCAGCGTTTTGCTCGCGTGCAGCGGGAGTGCGACGGTGTATCCGGCGAATGCGATTGGCGTTAGCGCCCAGACGATCATGAGCGGCCGCAGTTTCGGGCGTGCGACCGCCTCGACGATATGCCACAGGTCGAACAGTGGTCGCCGAACGCGATTCTCGTGTTTCAGAGATTCCGGAAGTATGAAGTAGGCGGAGACGAAGTTCGCGAGCGAGAGCCCGACCGCGACGAGGCCCGGAGCGGTCGGACCGAGATAGTGGGCGGAAAACCCGCCGATCGCGGGACCAAGACTGAATCCGATTCCGAACGCCGCGCCCACCATCCCCATGCCGCGGGAGCGCTGGGCGGGCGTCGTGATGTCGGCGATGTACGCCTGCGCCGCCGAGATGTTGCCGCCCGCAAAGCCCGAGACGACGCGCGAGAGAAAGAGCACCCAGTAGGAGCCCGCGAACGCGAACAACGTGTAGCCCACCGCGTTCACGAGCATCGTCGTCAGCAGGACCGGCCGGCGGCCGATCCTGTCTGAGAGCTTGCCGAGCAGCGCCGTGGCCACG
>DATGVC010000235.1:0-8167 GCA_035300745.1 Gemmatimonadales bacterium
TCGGCGAAGCGCGCATCTATCTCGCGAACCTGCTGTACGACCGCGGCGAGTATGAGGCTGCGCTGTTTCATCTCGAGCGCACCGGTCCCGAAGAGCATTACGACGCGCTCGCGATCTGGCGGCTCGTCGAGCTGAAGAAGACCGTGTATCGCCTCCCCGACGAAGACCCCGAGCTCGTGCCGTGGAACGAACGTCTCAACGAGCTCGCCGGCGATGCCGCTCCTGAGGACCTCCTGCTGTCGGAAATCGAAGCGATGTCGCCGGACGGCCAGATCCGCGATCCCCGCCAGCTCGAGCTGTTCGGCACGCTCCTCACCGAGCTGCAGGGAATGAAGAACAAGAGCTTCGAGGTGCACCGCGTGAGCACGGTCTCGGGAGCGACCTACGTCGGCACCTGGGAGGAGATCGTGCGGCAGATGAAGGACGATGCCGCCGAGTGGGTCGCGGGATCGCTCGAGGAGTACATGGAAGCGAGCGCCAAGCGGTGGCGCAAGCAGACGGGAGTAGCGATTCCCGCAACTGATCCGGAGCGTTTTCTCCGGGCCGGGGCGGATGCGGGGGTCTTAAGAATCCTGCATTAGACCGTCTTCTTGAATCGGATGCCGATCGACAGCGGTCCGTCACCCAGCGCCATCAGCGTGACCGCGCCGGCAAGCAGCAGGGCCTCGAGCTCGAAGTTCGCGTGATGGGGCAGTTTGCGTGCCACGATCGTCACCGCCATGAACACGGCCATCGCCGTGGCCCACATGCGGGTCCATATGCCGAGTAGCACGCACACCGCGCCGACCGTCTCGATAGCGATCACCAGCAGCACCAGAAAGGAACCCAACGACAGGTTCGGGATGCCGCCCTGGATCCGATCGATGCCGCGGATCAGAAACACCCCGCCCACCGCCAGGCGCATGAAGAAAGCTGCGTACGGCGTCAACGCATTCACGAGGGCTCCGTTAGAACATGGACATGGCGAGGAACGACCGCAGATTGTCGTTCGTCACGCGCAGCCGGGCGGACAGGAGCCGCACGACCGACCACAGGACCTTGTAGGCGATGTCACGGTTGAAGTCGAGGAGGAGCTCGAAATCGGATCGGGAGATCGTGATCAGGGTGCAGGCGGTATTCGCGATCGCGTCGGTCGACCGCTCGGAACGATCGAAAATCGACATTTCCCCGAAGCATGATCCCGGCTTCAAGACCGCGAGCGCTTCTTCACCGGACCCGGGAATCGTCCGCGAGATCCGGACCTCGCCTTCGGAGATCAGGAACAGCCGGTTGCCCGGCTCGCCTTCCTTGAAGACGTACTGGCCGACGGTGAACTTTTGTTCGCGGCACACTTCCGCGACCCGGGCCAGCTCGCCCTGGTCGAGATCCTGGAAGATGGCCGCTTGTTTGAGCAGCTTGACGTCCACGGGGGTGAAGGTACGACGCGTGATAATACCGGGCAAGTGAAACCGTGGGTGACGGCCGCCGACATAGCCACGGCGCTACGATTTCCCCTTGCCGCCCTGTTTCCGCTGGTCCGTTCGCCCGTGTGGCGGCTCGCGATCGTCGCCGCCGCCGCAGCCAGCGACGTCGCCGACGGCTACCTGGCGCGGCGTCTGGGGGCGTCTCGAGCGGGTGCGGTGCTCGATCCCGTCGCCGACAAGGTCTTCATGGCGGTGGCGTTCGTCACGATCGCGCGACGGGGGCTGCTCTCCTGGTACGAGTTGATCGGCGTGCTGCTGCGTGACATGCTGGCGGTCCTGGGGTTCCTGGCAACCTGGTTGCTGCGCCGGCCGGTTGCCCTGCCGGCCCGCGCCGGCGGCAAGGCGGTCACGATCGCGCAGCTGCTCACACTGGTGGCAGCCATCGCCGATTGGCCCTATACCCGCCACCTCGCGTGGGCCACCGCGGCGATTGCAGTGTACGCAATCTGGGACTACGGGCGCACAGCGGCGCGCAAGACGGCTCAGGTCGGGGCTTCACACTGAATCTGGGAGCGGGGACAAGGATGCGAATCACGGTGCTGGCGCTCGTCGCGTTACTTGCCGTACACCAGGCGGCGGCGCAGCAGTTCCAGCCGCCGAAGAACGCCAAGCACGGGGGCACGCGGATCGGACTGTTCGGCTTCGGCGTGCGCGGCGGCGTGGACTTCCGCCGCTCCGGCCAGTTAGTACTGGGGTCCACACTGGACCTCGGCGACCTGTTCTCGAATCGCGTCCGGATCCGTCCCTCGGCGGAGATCGGTGTGTTCAACGGGCCCAACACCTACGTCGGCAATTTCGAGGTGTTGTGGCGTTTCACCGACGACGAAGAGGTCGCGACGCCGTACATCGGACTGGGTCTCGGCGTGGCAGGTCGCCAGGGGTGCGGGTCCGATCCGCAGTGCCCTGGTCTCTGGCTCAACACGGCATTCGGCTTCGAGCTGCATTACCGCTCGACCTTCAACTGGCTCGTCGAGTACCACGGCATGGACCGGATGCGCGTGCACCGCCTGTTCATCGGCCTCACGACGCGCCGGGGCAACTGAATGGCTGCCCCCCCCCCCCGCCCCCGGACTGCCGAGGTGACGATGCGCTGGCTCCGGCAGCTACAGTTCGAGGGGAGTGGCATCGGGCGTCCGGCGATTCTCGTGGACGGCGATTCGAAGGCCGCCACATCGCCGGTCGAGCTGCTGCTCCTCGCTGCCGCCACCTGCACGGCGTCCGATGTCGTCATCATTCTGCAGAAGCAGCGTGTCAAGCTCGAGGCCCTCGACGTCTCCATGCGCGGCACGCGCCGCGAGACGGAGCCGCGCCGCTACACCGCGATTGCGTTTCATTTCGCCGTCCGCGGTGAGGGGACCGACGACGTCAAAGTCCGGCGCGCGGTCGACTTGTCGCTCGAGAAGTACTGTTCCGTCGTCGCGTCGCTCGCGCCCGACATCGCGATCAGTTACGACGTCGCCATTGCCTAGCCTGTTGTTCCTGGCGTCCGTCCTGGCATTGCAATCACAGCAGCTCACCGCGACCGAGCTGAGCCTCGGCGCCACCGCCGCGATGGCGCGCCGTACGTTCATCGGAGTCGAGGTGGGCGTCGGTCAGCGTCCCAGCGGCGATAGCCGCCTCGCGCTGGCGCTCGCGGGCGGTACGATCGCAGCCCGGCCCGCAGCACGCGCGCAGCTCACGCTGCAGCTGCTCGTCAACCCGACGGCCCGCTCAGGACCTGGACTCTATGCCGGCGTGGGTGGCGCGTTCACGGCGCGTCACGGCTCTCCGGGCCAGGGATTCCTGGCGGTGTTGCTCGGCGTTGAAGGCGCCCCGGGACGACGCGAGGGCTGGTACGTGGAGCTGGGTCTTGCCGGCGGTGTGCGCGCGGCGGCGGGCTGGCGCATGCGCTGGTTCCCGCCGTGGTGGGGCGAACGGTAGAAACGAAAAAGGGCGCCCGAACAGGGGCGCCCTCCGATCGAGACAACGAGCGTCAGGCGTTCGCGCCGACGGGAGTGGTGCGAGCAACGACGGGGCGGCAATAACGCTCGCCCAGCACGCGCAGCTCGTTCAACTCGCTTTCGGTCAGGTCGGTGAAGCGGTCCGCAAGGTAGAGCAACGTATCATCGAACCATTCCTTCTGATGCTCCAGGCTCGCTTCCAGCACTCCGCAGCGGAGTATGTGGGAGAACAGCTCGTCGCGCGCCTGTTCGGAGCTCGTGGGAATCGCGTACTTCCGGGGCTCACCACGCTTTTTGGCCATGCAGGGGGTTTCCTTTCGGCTGAGGACCTCGTGAAAAACGCGCCGCAAGATAATTGGTTGTGTGGTATAATGCCACAGCAGGGACGCGGGTTCCCGCGTTCCGGGAGGAAGCAATGAGCGAAGAAGTTTACGGACCCGAGCGAGCGCAGCGCCTGGTCGCGCTGCTTCGGGCTTTGGCCGAGCGCATACAGGAGTTGGACCGGACGGGCCGGCTGCTCGACGCGGCGCCGGAGCTGCAGAAGCTGCTCGGCAATGCGCGCAGCGAGCTGTTCCATTACGAAGTGCGCAGCACCTACGACACCCCGGACGTCGCCGAGAGCCGCCGCATCGTTGAAGAGGCGCTGGGTGGCGGCGACTTGTCGCTGGACGATCCGGACGACGACGAGCCTTGGCGAGGGGATACGCAGGCATGAATCGATTCTACGCGATGGTAGGGGTACTGGCGGTCGTCCTGGGCATCGGTGTGTTTGCGCTGTTGCGCACGGGCGGCGGGACGGCGCCCGCCGCGGCGGCGGGCCCGCCACCCACGGTCGTCGACGACAGCTTTCGGGGCTACTCGCTCGGTCAGGGGAGCGCGCCAGTCGAGATCGTCGAGTATTTGGATTTCGAATGTCCCGTTTGCGCGTCCTTCGCCACCATCCAGATGCCGACGATCAAGGAACAGCTGATCAACACGGGTAAGGTGCGGTGGCGCTACCGCGACTTTCCACTTGCCGTTCACAAGTACTCGCGCTTCGCCGCCCACGCCGCGCAATGCGCCGGTGCGCAAGGCCGGTTCTTCGAGATGCACGATCAGCTGTTCAATCACCACCAGTGGGCGCAGACGGGGAAAGATCCTTCGGACCTGTTTCGCAGTTTCGCGCAAGCCGCCGGCGTCGACCTCAAGGCGTATGACGCGTGTATGGAAGGCGGCCGCTACGCAGCGCGCATAGAATTCAGCCGTCAGGAAGGTGACCAGCTGCTGGTGGACGGGACGCCGACCTTTTACGCGAACGGCAAGAAGCTGTTCCCGGGTCTCCGGCGCCTGCCGAGCTCCGACGACTTCAAGGCCGTCGCCGACAGCATCATCGCGCACGCGCCGCCGAAGCCGCGCACGCAGCCAGAACGCGAACATCTCCGGCATTGATGCGACATCGCCAGGCGATCGCGCTGCTCGCGGTCGTCGGCCTGTTCGTCGCCCTCTACCTCTGGCTGCATGCGCTCGGCTTCGGTGGGCCGATCAAGTGTGGAACGGGGTCGTGTGAGACGGTGCAAACGAGCCCGTGGGCGATCTTTCTCGGATTGCCGGTGGCGTTGTATGGCGTGGTCGGATATCTCGCGCTGCTGATTGTCGCAATGCTCTCCCTGCGACCTTCGGCGCTGGTGCAAAACGGTTGGAACCTGCTGTTGCTCATGCTCGCGACGATCGGGCTACTCTTCACCGCTTATCTGACGTACGTCGAGCTGTTTCTCATCCATGCGATCTGCCGCTGGTGCGTGGGCAGCGCGTTAATAATTATGGCGATATGGGTGGTTGCGGTGCTCGCGGCGAAAAGGGAGTGGGGAGAGGGGAGTGGGACTTCACGGCCCACCGAATAGTACCACTCCCCATTCCCCACCCCCCGCTTTTAGGTCTCCTGCGCCTCGTACTGATCCCGCAGCTTAGCTACCACCGCTGGATCGGCGAGCGTCGTCGTATCGCCCAGCGCCCGTCCCTCCGCAATATCCTTTAGGAGACGCCGCATGATCTTGCCGCTGCGGGTCTTCGGGAGATCGGCAGAGAAGAGAATGTCGTCGGGCTTGGCGAGCGCGCCGATTTTCTTCGAGACATGCTGCTTCAGCTCTTCGCGCAGCGCGTCGCTGGCCTGACGTCCTTCCTTTAACGTGACGAACGCGGCGAGCGCCTGGCCCTTCAGGTCGTGCGCCCGTCCCACGACGGCGGCCTCGGCGACGGCTGCGTGGTCCACCAGCGCGCTCTCGACTTCCATCGTGCCGATGCGGTGCCCGGCGACGTTGAGCACGTCGTCGACGCGGCCCAGGATCCAGAAGTAGCCGTCCTCATCACGCTTGGCGCCGTCACCGGGGAAGTAGATGTTCTTCCACTTGCTCCAGTACACTTGCGCGTAGCGCTCGTCGTCGCCCCAGATCGTGCGCAGCATGCCGGGCCACGGCTTGGGGATGGCGAGATAGCCGCCGCCGACTTTCACCTCTTTGCCCTCGCCGTCCAGCAGCACGGCTTCGATGCCGGGGAAGGGCACCGTCGTCGAGCCGGGTTTTGTCGCGGTTACGCCGGGCAGCGGAGTGATCATGATCGCGCCCGTCTCCGTTTGCCACCAGGTATCGACGATCGGGCAGCGCCCACCGCCGATGTGCTGCTGATACCACATCCATGCTTCGGGATTGATCGGCTCTCCGACGGAGCCGAGCAAACGCAGCGAGGAAAGGTTGTGGCGCGCGGGGAGCTCGGTCCCCCATTTCATAAAGGCGCGGATCGCTGTCGGGGCCGTGTAGAACACGGTCACCCCGTGCTGCTCGCAGATCGCCCACAACCGATCCTTCCCGGGATGGTCGGGTGCGCCTTCGTACATCACCTCGGTGACTCCTAGCGCGAGTGGTCCGTAGACGACGTATGAATGCCCCGTCACCCAGCCGACGTCCGCGGTGCACCAGAACACGTCGGAGTCTTTGAGATCAAAGACCCACTTCGTCGTCGCATACACCTGCGTCAGGTACCCGCCGGTGGTGTGCAGAATCCCTTTCGGCTTGCCGGTGGTGCCTGAGGTGTAGAGAATGAACAGCGGGTCCTCCGCATCCATCGCTTCGGGCGGACAGTCGCGTGGCGCGCGCGCCATCAGGTCCGACCACCACAGGTCACGGCCCGTCTTGAACGTCACGGTCTGGCCCGTGCGCCGCAGCACGACGACGTGCTCGATGCCGGGCGTGCCGGCAACCGCGTCGTCCGCGTTCTGCTTCAACGGCACAATCGCGCCGCGGCGATACCCGCCGTCCGCGGTGATCAGCACTTTCGCGCCGGCGTCGTTGATCCGGTCCCGCAGCGATTCGGCGGAGAAGCCGCCGAACACCACCGTGTGCACCGCGCCGATGCGCGCGCACGCGAGCATCGCGACCGCGACTTCGGGGACCATGGGCAGGTAGATCGCGACGCGGTCGCCGCGGCGCACACCCAGGCCCTTCAGGACGTTCGCGAACTTGTTGACGTCGGCATGCAGCTCGCCGTACGTGATGCGCCGCACTTGCCCAGGCGGCTCGCCCTCCCAGATCAGCGCCACGCGGCCGCTCTTGCCAGCGCGCACATGCCGGTCGAGGCAATTCACCGACACGTTGAGCTTGCCCCCGAGGAACCATTTGGCGTGCGGTGGCTTCCACTCCAGCACGCGGTCCCACGGACGGCTCCATTCGAGTTGCTTCGCCCAGTCCGCCCAATAACCTTCCGGGTCCCGCCGGGCGCGCTCGTGCGGGGTGGTGTCACGCACGTGAGCCTGGGCTTTGAAGGAGTCGGGAGGCGCGAAGCGCCGCTTCTCGTCGAGGAGGGTCTCGATCCGGTCAGTCGCCATGATTCGGGATATTAAGGAAGAGCGCGACTCTAGCAAGTTGCACCGCGCCGTTCGGTATGCGGCAACGAGCGAGCGTGAGCAGGCTCACCGGTTTTGGACAACCGCATGATGTAGAGCGATTTAGATCGCATGGCATTGGAGTAGCATAAGCCGCTGCAGGAGGAGTCATGTCACCGATGCCCGTGGAGAACACACTGATGTCGACGCGCCCGATGGAGAAGACGATCGCGGCTCCGGAGCGGCTCGATCTCGAGTCCCGCACCGCGTTCCGCCGCGCCGCCGGGGAGGTGCTGGACCTGCTCGCCGAGGGGGCCGGCCGCCTGGTGATCGATCTGTCGGGGACGCGCGCGGTCGATAGCGCCGGTCTTGGCGCCTTGATGCTGATCCAGCGCAAGGCGGCCGAGCGCCGCCAGACCGTGTGCCTGCGCGGTGCGAACGAGGAGCTGCGTTTCCTTCTTGTTCTCACCAAGCTGGACGACCTCTTCGAATTGGAGACTGGCGTCTCCTGACGTAAATTGGGCGCGATGGCGCCGCCGCCCCGGAAGGTCCTCTTCGTCGAAGACGAAGCCGCACTGCAACACTCTTACAAGCGGTTCTTTGAAGGTAAGTACACCATGGCCTACGCGCCTAACGGCGCGGAGGCCATGCGGCAGCTCAGCAATTTCGAGCCGGACGTGCTCGTCCTGGACATGCGGTTGCCGGACACGGACGGGATCGCGTTGCTGCAGCGCATCCGGGAGACGCGGCCTACGCTCCCGGTCGTCGTTACGACCGCGTACGTGAGCATGGAGCCGCTGATGAATGTGCTCGACCTGGGGCACAGCCGGTATCTCGTCAAACCCTACGAACTGAGCGAGCTCGCGGCCGCGATCGATGCTGCTGGCTGAGGAACTGCGCCACAGCTTCGG
>DATGVC010000236.1:0-5484 GCA_035300745.1 Gemmatimonadales bacterium
ACTCCCCGGAAAAAAGAAGAAGGCGCCAGGCGCGGGCTTTAAGCTCGCGATGCCCGACTTCAGGGGACTCATCGCGCAGGTCAAGGACCCGTGGTTGATCGGCGCGATTGCGGCCTGGGTGGTCGTGGGGGGGGGCGGCGCCTTGTTATTCATCACCGATCGCGCGCGCCTCGCGTCCGCGGAGACGCGCCTCGACAACGTGCGCACCGAGAAGCGGCGGTACGACATCGTGATCGCGCAGAAGCGGCAGGCGGAGAAGGTGCGCGATTCGCTGCTCTTCGAGATCAACGTGATCCGGCAGATCGACGCGGATCGCTACATCTGGCCGCACGTCCTGGATCAGGCGACGAAGGCGCTGCCGCCCTACACGTGGATCACCGGCATCCAGACGGCGTCGGCCATTGTCGCGCCGGGCCAGGGCCAACCGAACGGGCCTGTCGTCGTCGAACGAGACTCGAGTGGCGCCCCCTCAGTGAAGGTCTCGATCAGCGGGCACACGGTCGATATCCAGGCCTATACGACGTTCTTGCGGCAGCTCGCGGCGTCGCCCTGGTTCACCGACGTGACGCCTGCTGCGTCGCAGACGGTGATCGAAGCCGACCGTCCCGTCACGGCATTCACGGTGATGGTCAGCTACCGGATCGCGGATTCGGTCTACATCCGTACCGTCCCGCTCGTGCAATCGCTGAGGTAGCCAGATGGCACTCGGTTTACCGACCGACCAACGCGGTCAGATCATGGCGCTGCTCATTCTCACCGCCTTGGCGGGGGGCTACTTCTTCTGGACCAAGAAGCACACACCCGACATCGCCAGGATCACGACGGCGAATCAGGAATCTGACAGCCTGGAGCGCATCGTCGCGGCGGCCAAGGCCGACCTGGCGAGCGGCAGCATCGAGGATCTGCGCCGCCGTGTGGAAGAGTACCAAGGCTCGCTCGAGCTGATGCGGCGCCTCGTGCCGGAGCGCAACGAAGTGCCGACGCTGATCGATGATATGTCGACGAAGGCGAAGGTGCGCGGCATCACCATCGGCAAGATTCAGCCGCTCACGCCCGAGCCCGGATCGCCGTTCGACACCTACCGCTACCGGCTCGAGATTTTCGGGCATTACGACCAGATCGGCGAGTATCTCGCCGACATCGCGTCGCTGCCGCGCATCATCGTGCCGCAGGACGTCACCTTGTCGTCAGCCACACCGGCCGTGCAGAAGCTGCTCGCCGACACGGCGGGATCGTTGCTGCTGGCCGAATTCTCCATTCGCACGTTCGTGAAGTCGGCCGGGCCCAAGCCCGCAGCCGGAGCCCCGCGTGCGCGCAGCTAGCCTCGCGCTCGCGTTCGCTGCGTTGGCGGCCGGGGCCGCCCCGGCGGCCGCCCAGCGGACCGACAGCGTGCGTGCACAGAAGGTGACGCCGCCGGTGTCCCTGGTGCGCGAAGTGTTCGCATACGAAGGCGGCGGGCGCGATCCGTTCATGTCGCTGCTCAAGTCGGGCGACGTACGGCCACTGATCTCCGATTTGAAGCTGACCACCGTCGTGTACGACGGGCGGTTTGCGTCGCGCAGCGTGGCGGTGCTGCGCGACATCACCAATCGCCACATCTACCGGGTGAAAACGGGCGACATCATTGGGCGCTTGAAGGTGACGCAGATCCGGCCCCGCGAGGTCGTATTCACCGTGCAGGAATTCGGGTTCGAGCGGCAGGAAACAGTGTCGCTCACCAAGCAGGAGGAGACGCCATGAAGGCCATTCTTCCCATCGCGGCGCTGCTCGTCGCCGTCGCTTCCCGGGCCCTTGCGGGGACGACGGTCGACGGGTGGAACGCGCGCGACGGCGAGGTCCGCGGGGTCAGTGTGCTGCCGGCGACAGGCAACGTCGAGATCGTGATCGACCTGCAAGGCGCCGCGGTGGTCCAGGACTTCACACTCGCGAATCCCGCCCGGCTCGTCATCGATCTGCAGGGCACTCGCCTCACCGCACCGGTCGCGCTCTACGACGGCAAGAATCGAGGCGGCGTCCGCAACGTGCGCTACGCGCAGTTCAAGCCCGACGTCGTCCGCGTGGTGATCGACCTCGACGCGCTCAAGGACTACCAGGTCGAGCGCGCCGCTGGCCAGGTGCGGGTGCGTATCGGCACCGAGCGCACCGGCTTTGCGGCCTGGTCGAGCAGCACGGTTTCGCCCACCCCCCCTATCCGCGTCGCGGAGAGGAGGCGGGGGGGTGAGGTCGCGCCGCCAGTCACCGGAGGCCCGGAGCAGGCGGCGCGCGTCACCACGCCGTCACTGGGGCAGCCGTTGACAATCGAGGAGTACCTCGCGGCGCACAAGGCGGATGCGGAGCAGTCACAGGCCGCGCGCATCACGGTGCAGTGGGACAACGCCAGCATCGAGGACGTGGTCGCGGGCTTCGCGGCGTTCAGCGGCCGCACCATCATCCTTGGCAAAGACATCAAAGGCAACGTCACGGCGGAGATCAAGAACCAACCCTGGGACCTCGCGCTGAACGCCGTGCTGGAAGCGCAGGGTCTGGCGGTGAAGCCGCTGCCTGGCGGCATCCTCAACGTCCTGAGCAAGATCGAGCTGGCGCGCGCCGACTCCACCGTGCCGATCACGACGCGGCTGGTACGCGTCAACTACGCGAAAGCGACCTCGCTCGTGCCGTCGGTCGCCTCGATTCTCTCCAAGCGCGGTCAAGCGGTGGCCGACTCGACGAGCAACTCCCTCGTGATCACTGAGGTGAGCTCGCGTATCGACGACGTCGTGGAGTTCGTGAAGGGCCTCGACCAGCGGACGCCACAGGTCTCGATCCAGGCGAAGATCATCTTCGTTGACCGCCAGGATGTCGAAGAGCTCGGCGTCAAATACGATCTCGGCTCGTCGACGCAGTTCTTCAATAAGCTCGTCCAGCGGCCCGACCCACGCTCCGCCCAGCCGGCGTCCACCAGCGGGTCCGGCGTGCCCAACGCGCTCGTGCCGACGAAGAACTTCTTGCCCGGCGAGACTATCGTCTCCCTGGGCGGCAACTCGCTGTCGGCGCTCGGCAACGCGAGCCAGGAGGTCATCAACCCGGCGCTCGATCTGATCTTCTCGACCGCGATCGGCAACTTCGACCTCACGGCGTTCGTCCAGGCGCTGCAGCGTGTCGACCTCGCCGACATCCAGGCCGAGCCGACGATCACCACGCTCGACAACCGGCAGGCCGAGATTCTCGTCGGCGACCGAGTCCCGATCCGGATCATCGACGTGAGCGCGGTGTCCACGGGTGGCGGGACCGGCGCCCCCGTGCCCCGCGCCACTGTGTCGTTCCAGCAGACCGGTATCAACCTCCGCGTCACGCCGCACGTGACGGCGACGCGCCAGATCCTGATGGAAGTGCATGCCGAGCGCTCGAACGTCCGGCCGGCGGCGGTGGACATCGGATTCACGTTCCAAACGCAGCAGGCGGACAACCAAATCCTCGTCAGTGACGGCGAAACGGCCGTAATTGGCGGACTTACGGTGACTGAGGTCACGGTAACGAAGTCCGGAATCCCGTTTCTTGTAGATCTGCCGATCCTGGGCAAGCTGTTCGGCTTTACGTCCCAGACGGAGAGCCGGCGTGATCTGCTGATTCTGATCACGCCACACATCATCGACGATCTGGTCGCGCCCAGCGGACCGTAGGTCCGGCGGCCGATAAGCGGGAGAGGGCAGCTATGCGGCTGGTCAGACGCGGAACCGCACTGTGGAGCATCGGCGCGCTCGCGCTCGCGGTCTACGCGTGCGAGACGTCGCGAAGACTTGGCGGCATCATACCTGACACCCAGGCGCCGCTCATCAAGCTCACGAACACCGCGGGGGATACGCAGGATATCGCCGGCGGGTTGCGCTTCAACGTGCAGGCGTCGGACAATTTAGCGTTGCAGGACATCAACCTCACGTTCAGCGGCGGGTTCATTTCCGTCCTCGACACCATCTTCAACACGCAAGTCAAGAACTACACCGTCGCGCGCACCATCACCTTCGCGCCGAACTCCGGCGCGGGCGGCCTGATCAAGATCGTCGGCCGCGCCACCGACGGCGCCGGGAATGCCGCCAAAGACTCGATCATCATCTTTCTGTCGAACGTGCAGGCGTTGCGCGTGCGGCTG
Source organism: Gemmatimonadales bacterium (assembly GCA_035300745.1). Lineage (GTDB taxonomy): Bacteria > Gemmatimonadota > Gemmatimonadetes > Gemmatimonadales > GWC2-71-9 > 20CM-2-65-7. The sequence continues at coordinate 4,127 of DATGVC010000236.1, forward strand.
GTGCTGCCCTCGCCCGGCGCGCTGGCCTCCACGGGCAAGGGCATTCCGATCGACGTCATCGCCGTTCAGAGGGGCGGCATTCGGAAGATCGGTTTCCTGGTGTCGCCCCCCACGAGCGTCACCAATCCCACGAAACCGCCCAACGACTCGAGCATGTTCAGTGCCCCGCTGGCGGATTCGGTCGAGTACCAGGACACGGTGGTCGTCATTCCATCGAGTGGCACGTTCAACGTCGTCGGGTTCGCTGAGGACTCCGCCGGGCGGCGCGGGTTCTCGAACGTCGTCACCGTCCAGATTCAATCGGTCGCGACCGACAATACACCGCCGACCGTCGCCCATCGCATCGCTGCGCGTGTCGAAGTGGACGACACCGTCCACGTCCGCGCGCAGGATCCGAGCGCCATATCGTGGATCGGGTTCGAGGTGGATACGAACGGCGTACGGATGAAGTTCGATACCGTGAATGTGGCCGCCGGCAACCTCAGCGATGTCACGCGCCATTTCAGCCTGGGATTGCAGGGGCTGCAGCCGCTCCCCCACACGATCGTGGTGAAAGGCTACGCCTGCGATGGGGCCGTGGCGCGGAACTGCTCGTTCACCAACTCCACGACGCTGATCCCCAGTGCGCCGCTGCGCACCAGTGGCATCGCCCCGTCGCCTCAGCTGCGGATGTCTGCGCAGGGGCTGGTCGACACGGTCCTTGTCGTCGCCGGCATCACCCGCCCGCTGCCGTTCGGCGGCCGCATCGCCGACGCGATCTTCAACGGCAACGACTCGAGCCTCTATCTCACGAACCCGACGCTCGGACGCGTCGAAATCTTCCAGGTCGCGAATACGTCCTTCGTCGCGGCCGGCATTCCGACGGCGGGACCCGTGCCCTGGGGCATCGCCCTGTGGCCGCGCGATACGCTGGGCAATTACGGCGATACGATCGTCGTGGCGAATGCGGGCGGCCTCGAGCTGTCGATCATCGACGTGAGCGCGGGCGTCCGCCGTCTGGCGTGGCGCCAGGATCTGCCCGACTACCTGATCGAGACCTATAAGGTGCTGCTGTCGCCGCTGCGCGAGGAGATCACGGTGTTCGATGTCTCCGATCGCCCGCAGTACGTCGGCACGGTCTGCCGGGTGACGTCCGGGACGTCGAATTGCCACGCCGATTCGATCTTTGCGATCTATTCCACGACGCCCACGCTGAGCAGCACCTCGCCGTTCAACGGCAGGGCCACACTGCGGATGGAGAAGTTGATCAACACGACTGACACCACGCGGCTGTTCGGCCACCTCTTTTGGGAGCTCGCGGGGGACAGCACGCTGACGAGCATTGGCCGCGACACGCTGCGCATCGAGCTGCGGCGCGG
>DATGVC010000237.1:0-3041 GCA_035300745.1 Gemmatimonadales bacterium
CCCGCCGCGCTCGCTTCGGTCAGTGTAAGCTGCACTCGCGATGCAAGGCTGATCGCCAGCGCTCCCCCGCTGCCCACCAGCGGTGTGAGAAACCCAACCAGCGCAAGATCCCGCACCACCATGCCGCCGGGCGCGAACACCGCGATGATTCCCATGACGTATCCGAGGGCGAACATACCCATCGCCGCCGGGATCGGCACGGTCGCGGTCGAAATCAAGCCGCGTATCAGCATCCAATACGCGATGCCGAATGTGGCCCAGCTGACCAGCATCAGGCCGCTCGAGACCAGGATGGCGGAGACCGGCAGCGGCGGCAGCGGCGTCGTCGAGTCCGCGAGCGTGCCGAGCCAGAGCGCCGTCCGGCGCCAGGCGAGCACACCGATCAGCGCGAGCGCCGCCAACACGGCGCCGCCGAGCAGCACGGGCGAAGCCGCATGCGGCGTCGCTCCCGCTCCCAGGACGACGCCTGTTCCCAGCACCACGGCCTGCATGGCAAAGGCCGAGACGGCTGCGGCGCTGCGGCGCACGCCGGCGCGCTCTGCCAGCACCACCAGTCCCGCGACGCTCCACACTTTGCCGGGGATGTAGCGGCCGAGGTTCGCGATGGTCCACGCGCGGGCGGCCCTCGTGTATGGAATTCGCTGGTCCCATCCCCTCAGCATGCGGCGCCACGACTCGATTTGGATCGCGTACGTGAGGAACACGACGGCCACGGACGCCGCGAGCCATCCGATTCTGACATCGAGCGTCACGTGTACCGATTGAAAAGCGGCCCAGTTGCGCGCGATCGATCGCGCGATCAGGGCCAGGACCAGGAGCATGGCGGCGATCTTGCCCGCCCGCAGCCAGCCCCTGCTCAATCCTTCACGAATTTGTAGGCGATGGACCGCCCCAACGGCCACCAGGGCGCCGGAATCGGCGGATAGATGTACGTGCCCGCGTAGTCAGCACGCCGGAAGCCGTTCATCTCGCCCAGCCGGGTCATCGTCTGCTTGGTCCAGCTATAGACGTGACCCCATTTGTCGGGCACGCCGAACAGATTCCAGATGATTTCCTTGAAGTGATACGGGTTCGGCACCGACACGACCCACACGCCGCCGGGCTTGAGCACGCGGTACACCTCGCCCGCGGTCTGAAATGCCGTCGGCGTATGCTCGAGCACCTCGATCATGAAGACGCGGTCGAAGGACGCGTCGGGAAACGGCAGCCCCTTGGTGATGTCATGAATCAGGACATCGGGACCGGCGTACTCGGGCGCGATGTCGAGCCCCTGATACTTGATCCCTTGCGGCAGGAACTTGCGGATGTCGCCCTCGCGACCGCCGATATCGAGCACGGCGTGGCCTGGCTCAGTCTGCGCCAGCTTCTGCGCGAGGCGGTAGCGGATCCGCTCCTCGCCCCAATTCCGCCAACCGGCGCGCGCGCTGTAGAACGCGGCCAGCTCGGGCGAGGACGGGGCCACGCGTTTCGCCATCTCGTGAAGCTCCTATGTGCGACATGGGATCGAAAGAAACTCAAAGATACCCGGGCGTCGAAATCAAGAGAAGGCCTTATCATTGAGGCCATGCGCATCCTGCATGTGGTGACCGCGTTTCCGCGCGACGAGCGCGACATCATCGCGCCCTGGCTGGTCGAGCTGGTGAAACGGCAACGCGCCGCCGGTCACGATGCGCAGGTCTTCACCGCCTCCTACCACGGCGCCGGCGATCATCAATTTGCGGGAATTCCGGTGCATCGATTCCGCTATTTCTTGTCGCGCTGGGAAGCGCTCACTCACGACGAGTCGGCCGCCGACCGGATGCGGCGTTCGCTGCTGTATCGACTGATGCCCGCGCCGTTCATCATCGCGGGCATGTTCGCCGTGTGGCGGCTGTGTCGACGCGAGCGGTACGACGTCATTCAGGTGCACTGGCCGGTGCCGCTGGCGCTCTGGGGCTGGGCCGCTCGCCGTGCCCGCAGAACCCCCGTGGTGCTGACCTTCTACGGGATCGAGTTGCGCTGGGTGAAGCGCTCCCTGCCCTTCCTCAAGGGGTTCGTGCGCTGGATCTGTCGCTGGGCCGATCGCGTCGTCGCGATCTCATCGGCAACGGCGCGCGAGATCCGCGAGCTCGTCGACGTGCCCGTCGACGTGATTCCCTACACGACGCCGTTCGCGGGACACTCAGCGCCGCGCGCTCTCCGCTCTGGTGACGGCCAACGTTTGACGATTCTGTTCATCGGCCGGCTCGTGGAGCTAAAAGGGCTGGCGTATCTCATCGAGGCCGCCGCCCGGTTGGATGGGCGAGTTCCGGTGCGCATCGTGGCGATCGGGATCGGTCCGGAGCGGGAGCGGCTGGAGACGCTGGCCCGTGAGCGACATGTCGAGGTCGACTTCCGCAACAAGGTCCCGGACGCCGAACTGCATCAGGCCTTCGTGACGTCCGACCTGCTCGTCCTGCCATCCATCATCGATGCGCGCGGTGATACGGAGGGGCTGGGCGTCGCGTTACTCGACGCCATGAGCTACGGCATTCCCGCGATCGCCAGTCGAGTGGGCGGAATCCCCGACATCATCGAGGACGGCGTGTCGGGCCTGCTGGTGCCGCCAGCCGATCCGCAGGCGCTCGCGGCGGCGATCGAGCGGGTCGCTCGGGATCCCACCTACGCCAAGCGTCTGGCCGAGGCGGGACGCGAGCGGCTGCGGACGCATTTCAGTTGGGACGTGATCACCGCGAAGTGGGACGCCGTCTACCGCACCGTCTCGGCGAGTCGCCCGTCGCCGTCTTCCAAGCGGAGCTGAAACGGCGGCGCGACCCGAGTGGATGCCTCGACGCGGCCGTCGGTTGCGATCGCGTCGACCCGCGCGGCGCGTCGAGCACGACGCCACTCCACGATCGTATCCAGCGGCGCGACAAAGGGCGACTCCGCGAGCACCCCCGCAATCGTCGCGACGTAGGCCGGTAGTGCATCGGGGAAACCGAGCGCTGGCGTGAGATTGGGATGCCACAAGCCGACCCACAGACCGCCGACGCTGCGAGCGGTGGCCGCGAGCTCGAGCGCAT
>DATGVC010000238.1:0-4713 GCA_035300745.1 Gemmatimonadales bacterium
GCTCGAAGATCGCGATCTCGCGCCGCCGTTCGTGGCGCTGCTCGTCTCGGGAGGCCATACCCTGCTGCTCGACGTACCCGCCTGGGGCCGCTACCGGCTGCTCGGCGAGACGCGTGATGACGCAGCGGGCGAGGCCTTCGACAAGGTGGCGACGTTGCTCGGGCTCGGTTATCCCGGCGGTCCCGCAATCGAGAAGCTGGCGCGCGAGGGCGACCCGAGCCGCTTCAACTTCCCGCGCCCCATGATCTCCGAAGGATTCGAGTTCTCGTTCTCCGGATTGAAGACGGCGGTGCTGCATGCCGTGCGCGCCTCCAATGACCTGGAAGGCGACCGCGCGCAACTGGCGCGCGGCTTTCAGGACGCGGTGCTCGACGTGCTCGTGACCAAGCTGGAGCGCGCCGTGCGCGCCACCGGCTACACGACCGCCGTCCTCGGCGGCGGCGTCGCGTGCAGCCGAGCGCTATCGGCGCGGGCGGCCGAGCGCCTCAAGGGCGTCGCGCGAGTCGCCGTCGCCAGTCCAAGGCTCAACGCCGACAACGCCGCGATGATCGCGCGCGCCGGCTGGCACCGGCTGCGCCTGGGCGAGCGGAGCGACTGGACGCTCGACGCCCGTGCCGACCTTCCGCTTCCCGGTCTCGAAACCGCTGAGATTCCGACATGACCGTTTATCCATTCGCGATACACCTGGGGCCGCTGGAGCTCACGGGCTACGGCCTGATGATGATGGTGGCGTTCTTGATGGCCGGATGGGCGATTCAGCTCGACCTGCGCGCGCGCGGGCTCGACGAAGACTATGCCGCCGACATCATCATCGCCGGCGTCATCGGCGGATTGGTCGGCGCCAAGCTGTGGTACGTGTTCCTCACAGGCGACTCGGACATGCTGTTTCGGCGCGGTGGATTCGTCTGGTACGGCGGTTTCCTCGGCGCGACAGCCGCCATTCTCCTGAACGGCTGGCGCCGCCGCGTCCCGCCGCGATTCACGGCCGAGATCTGTGCGGCGCCGCTCGCCCTCGGCTATGCGCTGGGCCGTGTCGGCTGCTTCCTCGTGAACGACGACTACGGCATCCCCACAAGTCTTCCCTGGGGGATGAGGTTTCCCAACGGATTACCTGCGACGACCGTCGGGAATCTGCAGGCGATGCACGTCCACTTTCCCGCGATGACCGATCCCACCCTCGTCGTGGCGGTGCACCCCACCCAGATCTACGAGACGATCGCGATGCTCTTGGTGTTTTGGTGGCTGTGGCGACGCCGCGACCACGGTCACGCCATCGGCTGGCTGTTCGCCTGGTACCTCGTGCTTGGGGGAGCGGAGCGGTTTCTCGTCGAGCTGGTGCGGGCAAAGGACGACCGCGTGCTGGGACCGTTTACACTGGCGCAGGCCACGAGTGTGGTGCTGGTGTTGGTTGGAGGATTGCTGCTACTCAAATGGCGTGAACCGGCGGGACCCCAGCAGCTGCCTGATTCACTGCGACCGAAGCAGGTCCCCCTCCGAGGGAGCGCCTGACGTCTTGGGTTTGGGCCGCACCGCCCAGATAGCGGCGACAATCGCCAGCGCCAGCAGCAGTCCCTGCACGACTATCGACTCGAGAGTGGGATAGATCCCGAGGACCGGAATGCGCGGCGCGGCTTCGATCACGGTCAACGGAATGATCTGCGCGCCCTGTAGCTCCGCGATGCCCTTCCCTGCGAAGACGAACGCCATGTAGTAGAGCATCACGCCCGTGACGGCGAAGAACGGCTTCATCGCCACGCGCAGTCCCAGCTGATTGACGAGCAGGTAAATCGCGACGAGCCCAACCGCGCCGGCCGCGATTCCCCCGACCACAGACACGCTGCTCGAGCCCGCCGAGGTGAAGAGCGCCTTGTAGAAGAGGATCGTCTCGAATCCTTCGCGATAGACGGCCAGGAACGCGACCGCACTCAATGCGAGGCCGGAGCCGGACGAGAGCGCGCTCTGCATCTTGCCGCGTACGAACGCGGTCCACTGGGCCACTGCGATCTTCGAGAGGAGCCAGTAGCTCACGTAGAAGAGGACGGCGGCGGCAAGCAGCATCGTGCCGCCCTCGATCGTCTCGCGCTGTCCCGGCGTCACTTGGAGCAGCAGCTCCACGAGCACCCAGGTGAGCAGACTCGCCGCAACGGCGAGCCACGCCCCGCGCGCGACGTCGCGGCGCCGTTCCGGCGCGCCGGCCTTCGCGAGGAAGGTCATGAGGGCGGCGACGATCAGGATCGCCTCGAATCCCTCACGGATCAGCAGGAAGAAGGAGTTGACGAACAGGCTCGCCCCTGACGGGCGATCCGCGACGACCCGCTCCGCCCGCTCCAGGTCTGCGAGCAGCCGCTCGCGGATGGTATGACGCTCCGCATCATCGGCCTTGAGGGCGCGCGTCCGGAGCCAGGCGAAATTGCCTTCGAGCTCGCTCGCGAGCCCGGGATTCTTGGCGCGAATCGCGGTCTCGACCTGCTCGAACGTCATGTAGGCGTCGACGGCGATCTTGTCGGAGCGCTGCGCCAGCGCGGAATCGATCTGATGCCGGACGGCCGCGAAAATGGCGGCGGTTGCCGATCCGCCGTACTGCATCGCGGCGACATATGACGCGACGGCCCAGCGGTCTACGGCCGAGAGGTCTTCGGCGAACTCCGGCATCGCGGTACCGGGAGTGCCGACCGCGATGCGACGGAAGATGTCGAGCAGCGACTTGTTGCCCATGACCGCCGGATCGGTCAGGTTGGCGGGCGGCGGTCCCTGCAGCGATTTCGCCTTCGGTCCGTCACCGCGCCCCGATTCCCCGTGGCATGCCGCGCACCGCTCTCGGTAAACGACGGCGCCGCGCTCGAGCGACGGAGGCCGGTTGGGCAACGGTTCAACGACCTTGGGGCCACCCGCAGCGGCGGTGATGAACGCCACTAGGCTATCGGTAACGCGGTTGACAGAATCCGGGGGAGCGAGCGAATCGAGGAGCTGCGCGATGCGGGTCAGAGTCTGTCGGGACCTGGCTCGCGCCGCGTGCGGCAGCCCCGGGACGTCGAACTGCGCCTGTTGAACGAAGAGCTTGGCCTCGTCCACTTCCTCCGGCTGGGTGATCTGACCGCCAGCCGGGACTACCCCGAGGGCGTACTCTTTGGCGGCGAGGGAGGCGGCGGCCACGACCCGCCGCGCCAGGGCCAGAGAATCAATCGCCTGCCCTGCGAGTGGCTGAGCAAGGCAGGCGGCGATCACGAGGAAGGTTTTGAACAACCGCACGACCAAATACTAGAGTGATTTTGTCGGAATTTCAATCTGTTGATAGGACTGCGATTGCGATCGCTGCCTCGTGCGTATGGGAGAGGGACAGCAGGACCCGCTTCACGCGCAGCTCCCTGGCCCTCCGCTCGGCGATCCCGCTAAGCGCGACATCGGGACGCCCGTCCGGCGCGCGGGTCACCTCGATGTCCCGCCACCCGATCCCCCGGGCCGCTTCACTTCCCTGCAGCGCCTTGTAGACCGCTTCCTTCGCCGCCAGGCGGACAGCGACATGCTCGGCGGGGTCGGGCCGGGAGCGGCAGTACTCGGCTTCGGCGGGGGTGAGGAGACGATCGAAGACGTGCGCGCCTTTGTCAGCGAGCATCGCGCGGGCGCGCGACACTTCGACGAGATCAACGCCTACTCCGACCGCGCTCATCGCGCCGGTCGCGCGACGAAGAGCCGCCGCCGGTACCGAAGCCCGTCCACGTCCACGATAATGATGTACGCGCCATTCACCACGCGCCGCGCCCCTCCACCAATGGTGAGGTCCCAAACATATTCGTTGGCCGACGCCGCCACCGTGGTCTGGTACAACTGCTCCCCGGTGAAACTGAACACGGATAGACGAGCGTCGCCCGCCCCGGTACCGGGAGGCCACGAGATCACGACCTGATTACTCCGCACTGGGTTCTCCGACACCTCCGCGCCGGCTGCCGCCGCGAGCTGGACGAACGCCGTGCTGGCGTCGGTGGCGAACCCGACCGCATCGACCCACCAGGTGAAATGTTGGGCGATGAACCGCACGCGCGCACCACGCCGGCCCTGGGCCTGCGGCAGGTCCATGCGCATCGGATACCAGCTCGGCCCGTCGCCGACAATCAGCGCGACGTCGCTCCAGGTCGCGCCGGAGTCGCCTGAGAACTGAATGATGCCGCGCTGGGTTGGTGTGAACGTCGACCCGTAGTGGCGCGTCCACAGATGCAGCCACACCGCGGTGCGGCCCCGCAAATCGACCACGGGCGACGTCAGGGTGTCGGTTCCCGATATCGCCCAGGAGTAATTGCCCGCGACGCGCACTGTATCGTGCCTCCAGCCGCCGTGCCACCCGCCATCGAGCGGCTCGGCACCGGCGAGCGACAACAGCTCCGCGGTGATCGCCGTGCCATCCGCTCGCACCGCGCGCACAGCGTCGAGGCGCAAGTCAGTGCACCACACCGTGCGCAGTGTGCCGCGGCGCAAGGAGTCGGTCTGTGTGCTGCGTGACAACAGTGCGCCGGCTCCCGTGCGCACGGTCAGCAACGGTCGCGACGCCGACGCATCGAGATTCAGCCATGTCTCGGGCCACAGCGACATGAATCGCTGCGGCGCCGGAACAGCCCCCGTGACGCCCGGCGAGCGCACCAGATCGCCCGACGCGGCGATCAGTGCGCGCGCAAACGGCAGATTGTCGCGGAAGACGCGCTCGACCAGCGCGCTGTCGTC
>DATGVC010000239.1:0-10834 GCA_035300745.1 Gemmatimonadales bacterium
CCGGAGAGTTGGACAGCCCTGGCCAACGTGCTCGCAGCCGGCGGCGTCGAGGTGTGGCGTGCCGCCGAGCCGTTTACCGTCGAGGGACAAGCGTATTCCGCCGGATCGCTCGTCGTGCCAATGGGCCAGCCTTACCGCGCGCACGCGAAAGACCTGCTCGAGCCGCAGCACTACACGCCCGTGAACGACCGTCCGCCGTACGACGTCGCCGGGTGGACACTGCCGTTCACGATGGGTGTGCGCGCCGATGTGGTGAACACGCCATTCCGCGCGAATTTGGTGAAGGTGGACAGCGTGATCCCGGCGCCAGGCCGAATCGAGGGCAACGGGGGGGCTGACGTCTTTTTCCTGAAGAACCGCACCAATGCGGAATCGCGCGCCGTTGCGGCGCTGCTTGCGGCAGGTCAGACCGTCACGGTCGTGGGGGACAGCCTCATGGTGCGTGGCCCTCGAGCCCGGGCGATTCTCAGCGAGCACGCGGCGCGCCACGGTTTCCCCGTAACGGCAGCGCGAACCGCACCAGCCGGCGACCTGGGCGTCAGCCGTCAGCGTTTGCCGCGCATCGGTCTCTATCGACCGTGGACGGGCAACATCGATGAGGGCTGGACGCGCTGGCTATTCGAGCAGTATGGGATCAGCTACACGACACTGCACGACAACGATTTCAAGAAAGGCGGGTTGCGGCAGCGGTTTGACGTGATCGTCCTACCCGACGCCGAGGCCGGTTCGATCCTGCGCGGCGTCGACTCGACTCGCATCCCATTGCAGTACGCAGGCGGAATGGGCGAGGGGGGCGCCAACGCTCTTTCGGAGTTTGTTCGGGGTGGTGGGACGCTCGTTTGCCTCGACGGTTCAAGTAATTTCGCGATTACGCGCCTTAACCTCCCGGTGGTCAACGTTCTAGGCGGTGAGGCATCGGGTCCTCAACTTTTGCGATTTTACGCTCCAGGTTCTATTTTCGGTGTGGTTTTGGGGGAGGTGGGGGTGGAGGGGGTGCCCAGAAGCCCAGTTACCCTCGGAGTCCCTGACTCCTTCGAGGTCTACTTCGAGAATAGCGCCGCCTTCACGGTTTCGGCCCCTGCCAGGGGCCTGGCGACGTATCCCGCGCAGCCGCTTCGGTCCGGATATGCCCGGTTCCAGGAGCGGCTCGCTGGGAAGGCGGCGCTGGTGGAGGCACCGGTAGGCAGCGGACGGGTGATCCTGTTCGGGTTCCGGCCCCAGTTCCGGGGCCAGACGCACGGCACCTTCAAGCTGCTGTTCAACGCCGTCCTGTTGGCGGCCCCGTAACGGAGGCCGTGGGAGGAGTCCCGATGAAGCGGCTGGTTCTCCTGGTGGGATTCGCAACCTTGGTGGCGCATCCCGCCCTGGCGCAGCGCTCGCAGAGCATCGAGTTCGGCGGCTTCGGCTCGTACTGGCGCTTCGACCACCTGTACTTTCTCAAGAATTCGTTCGGCGGCGGCGCGCGTATCGCGTATGCCTGGAGCGACCGCCTGTCGATCGAGGTCTCCGGCGACTTCACCAAGACGGTGGACACCGCCGCTGTGCAAAACGTGTCCGTGTCCACGGTGAGCGGCAACCTCGTGCTGAATTTCCCCATGGGCGACCGGGCGACGTTCTATGCTACCGGCGGGTTCTCGCGACTCGTCTTCGGCCCCGACCCGCCCTACAATTTCACCGACAACATGATCAACGGCGGCGTCGGGGCACGAGTGTTCCTCAGCCAGCACGTGGCGCTGCGGCTGGATGCGCGCGCCATGTATAACCGCACGAATCGCGACCCGCTCAATCCCACGCCACGCGGTACCTGGACGGGCCAGGTCCAGGGAGGAGCGGGCCTCTCGTATTTCTTCATTCCGCCCCAACAGGGCCGCGGCTTCGGTCGGCAGTATCAATGGTATTGGGGCGCTCAGGGCGGTGCCTTCATCTCCAAGACAAACACACAGCCCTACGTCTACGACCCGATCGTCGGCGGCCACTGGCTCATCACGGCGCGCCGCACCGCGCTGTATGTCGCGTATGAGCAGGCGATCTTCCTGTCCGAGGCGCATGCCGTCATGTTCGACCCAGGCTCCTCCAATTCATCGGTCGGCCCGGGTTTCCGCGACGTCACGTTCCACGACATGCGGCGGCTGATGTTCGGCGTGCTGGCCTTCCCGACGCAGAAGATTATCGAGCCGTTCGCCGGCGGCGGATTCGCCCTGATGCAGGCGCTGAATCCGATCGTGGACTGCACCGGCTGCTCGTTGGGCGAAGCGATTGCAGCGTCGGACCGCGCTCACGATCATGCGAGCAAGGCGTTCTTCTGGTTGATGGGCGGACTACAGATCAACTACTCCAGCAAGCTGAACGTGTTCGCGCACTACTTGCTGACGTCGAGCGCCGCCGCCTTCCTGCTGGAGAGCAACACGCACACGCTCCAGGGAGGCGTTCGCCTGAGCCTCGGCTCCTCGAAAGAAGGCATTACCGAGCGGCACTGAGCAGTCGCAAGAAGTTCTCGCCCAGGATTTTGCGAACGTCGCTGTCGCGGTAGCCGCGGGCTCTAAGCCCCTCGGCAAGGAGCGGCAGCGACGTCGCGTCTTTCATGGGCCGCGGCAGCACGCTGATGCCGTCGAAGTCACTTCCCAGGCCCACGTGGTCCACCCCCATCACCTGCACCGCGTGGTCGATGTGGTCCAACAAGCGGCCGATGTCGGGGATATCGAGGCCAGCGAGGTGCTGGCCGCGGAGTTTATCGATCTCGAAGTCGGCGAGACCCGGCTGGCCAGGGTAGCGCGCGCGAATCGAGTCGAATTCGGGGCGCAGGCGCCGGTTTACTTCGGCGTATTGGGCGCGGAAGTGATCGTCCAGGAACACCGGGAAGAAGTTGATACCGACCACGCCCCCGTTCTTCGCGATGGCACGCAGCTGAGCGTCGGTGAGGTTGCGCGGATGTGAGGCCAGGGCGCGGCAGGAGGAGTGCGAGGCGATGACGGGACGCGTTGCCACGGCGAGCACATCCCAGAACGTCGAATCGGAGACGTGCGACACATCCACGAGCATCCCGAGCGCTTCCATGCGACCCACCACCTGACGCCCGAAGTCGGTCAGGCCGCCTGACCGCCGCGGATCCATCGAGGCACCTGCCCAGTCGTTGCCGTTGTTCCAGGTCAGCGTCATGTAGCGCACGCCGCGGGCGTAGAGGGTATCGAGCTTTTCGAGGGAATTCTCGATCGCATGTCCCCCCTCGACGCCCAGCAGCGCGGCGACGTGACCGCGTCCCACGGCCGCCCGGACTCCCTCAGCCGTCGTAGCCAGTTCGACGTCGCCGGCCGTATCGGCGAGCCGGCGGACCGCGTCGATCAACGCCAGAGCACGTTTATAGGCCGTACCCCGGCCGTACGTGTTGTCCACCCAGATCGAGAAGAACGCCGCGGAAAGACCCCCTGCCTTCATGCGGGGCACGTCGACGTGCCCATCGGGGAGACGAGCGGAGATGTCGACTTTGCCGTCGAGCATACGCTGCGGCGTATCGATGTGCCCGTCGAGGATTATGGGGGTGGGTTGCTGAAGCATGAGGAGGAGGCCTAGTGCGAAACCCACGGCGAGTCCTTGAGATAGAACCGCAGGGGCCAGTCGGCGGCCTGCGTGATCCCGACGCGCGGACCGGTGGCGATCTCACCGCGTTTCGGCGGCGTCCCTTCGACGATTCGCAGCAACCCGCGCTGCAGTGAGACGCCATTCAACGCGCCGGTCACGCCAAGCGCTTCGCACAACCTGGCAGGACCGCAGCAGAGCGGCTCTTTGCCGCGCCGACCCCGCATCGTCGCGACTCCCGCAATCGGCTCGAGCGCCCGAATCAGCACGGCGGCCGGAAAGTCCTGCGGTTCGGTTACCGCGTTGAGACACCAATGCATGCCGTAGGTGAAATAGACGTAGGCGGTTCCGGGCGGCCCGTAGAGCGACTCGGTGCGTGCAGTGCGCCGGTGCCCATACGCATGACACGCGGGATCGTGCGGACCGACGTACGCCTCCACCTCGACGATTCGGCCGGCCGTCTGCCGCCGGCGACCACCCACATCGCTCACGAGGACGTGGCCCAATAGCCCACGCGCGACCGCTTCTGTCGGTCGCGCGTAGAACCTTGCCTGCACGGCGCTGCCTCGCACCGTTAGGCGCTCCCTCCCCCACCCGTGAGACCCCGCTTCACCTTCGACCAGAAGGACTCGCCGGGCTCCGCGGCGGCCGGTGCCGCCGGAGGCGGCGGAGGCTCGAGTGCTCTTGGTTGAGCTACAGGTGGTGGTGTAGGCGTCGATTCCGACATCGGCTGAGACTCCGATTCAAAGCGTCGAGGACCGCGACCCCGGCCCCCACGCCCACCGCGCCGTCCACGGCCGCCCCGCTCGCCCCGCTCGCCCCGCTCACCCCGCTCACCCCGCTCACCGTTCTCACCGCGATCCCTGCCGCCGCGACCACCACGACCCCCGCGGCCACCTCGATCACCGCGCTCTTGAACAGTTCCGGGTGTGGTAGGCGGTGCTGGCGGCTTCACCGGGATCGTGTCGCCACGCGGACGGAAATTGGGATCGACTTCTACGACGCCGATCTTGGGAATCTCGGGCACCCCGCCGCTTGTGCCGGGACGGCGAGCGCCGCCACGGGAACCGCGGCGGAAGCGCGCGCTGCGCATGGGAATGCCGCCTGGTGTGGAGGACGGAGTGCTGTAGGGCGGCGGGGGTGCCGACGAGGTCGGCATGGGAATGTCGTCTTCTTCCTCTACATCGCGTGTCGGAGCCTCCGCCTCTTCACTCGCCGGCTTCTCCTCATCGTGTGGAGCCGGCTCCTCGTCCGTGCCGATACGGCCCACGGCCTGCTTGATCAACCCGAACGCGTCCCCGAACGAGAACCCGGACTTTGCCGCCGGTGCTTCCGGCTCCTCGGTCTGGGCGGGCTCAGCGGGGGCCGCTGGCGGCTCTTCGCGATCGCGACCGCCGCGTCCTCGTCCCCGTCCGCCTCGTCCCCCTCGGCTGCGGGGCTTCTCGCTGGCTTCGCTCATCGCCGCAAGTGCGGGCTGCGCCGCCGCGCCTTGGACCTGCGGGCCCAGCGCGATCTCGTACTGGCCGTTGTCCAGGCGCGTCAGGGTAATCAACCCGCGGCGGGCGGCTTCGATCACGAATTTGCTGAAGCGTGAGAACCCGGCGTCCTTCTCGTCGAAGTTCGGATCGATCTCCTGCATCACCTGCTTCAGCCGGTCGGAGCGCATGACGTCGTTATGCGCCGTCATCTGCTTCACCGCCTCGACCACCAGTTCCCAGGGGTCGCGCTTCACATACTCGACGTCGCTCGTCTTGGTAAACCCGGCCAGCTCGTTGTACGAGTAGTACTCGTCGCAATTCTGGATCAGGAGGTCGCTGGAAGACTCGCGGATCCCTACGCCGATCACGTACTTGCCGTATTCCTTGAGCTTCAGCACCAGGGACGAGAAATCCGAATCCCCGGACAAAAGAATGAAGGTCCCGATCTCCGGCCGCGTGAAGACCAGCTCCAGCGCGTCGATCGCCAACCGGATGTCGGTGGCGTTCTTCTTATTCGCCCCGTGTGCCGGCGCGAAGATGAGATCGATAGAGGATTCGGAGAGGGGGACGATGTACTGCGGGTAGCGGCGCCAGTCGGCGTAGGCACGCTGCACGGCGACTTTGCCTCGGATGATCTCCGACTGGAGCAGGCGTTTCAACTCGGTCTGCAGGTCCGAGCGGATCGCCATCGTCACGTTGTCGAAGTCGATCATCAGTGCCGCATTGGGCGCGTGGGCGGGAGGTTCTTTGTGAATTGGCCGTGCTAAATGATTGTGCTGCTGCGCAGACTGCGGTGTCATAACTGACTCTGTTCCTGCCCTGGGGCCGGACATGCGCGTGCCACGCTCCTCAATGCGAGGAACTGGACGACGCTGTCATGCTGCGTCGGGCTCTTGGTAAAGGCGTATTGCGCCGTAGTTAAGGCTGGCTGGTGCGTGGGGAGGGTCGCCGAGTCACCGCGGCGCGCCCGTGCGCGCTACCTCGACCCATTGCCGAGGTCCGCAGGCGCCGCCTGATGGTTCGACCCCTCGCCGATGGCACTGCCAGACGTATGAACGATTCAACATAAACGACTGGGACTGCAGAAGCTAGGGTTTTGAGGCTAGGACCTCGGTTTTTCATGATCAGTCAGCACGGGCAGGAACGGTACCCAGGGCCCAACCTCTGGCCGGTACTGCTTGGCCATTACGCGGGCGACTTGCGCAATGTGTCCGAGATCATGGACGACCCAGGCCGCGAGGAGCTGCCGCAGCGTCACCGCGCCGAGGCTCGGGTGCTTGCCGGGCAGGTCGAGCTGCGCGTCGGTCAGGTGCCAGGACTCGAGAACCCGGATGTTCTCGGCACGCAGGCGCGCGAACTCGTCGAGCAAGGAATCGAGAGTGCGCTTCGCGTTGCGCGCGCGGTGACGGAACCGATCATACGGCTCGAAGCGCCGGTTTGACCCCTGCGCAAGGACGATGCGCGCGCGGGGAATCCAATCGGTTTCCTCACCATCGATCAAATGGCCGATGTTGTCGAACGGGCTGAAGGTATCGGGGCCTTCCGTGCCCCGAGCCCATTCCGGGGCGACGTTTTGGAGCAGCGCACGCAGGGCGCCGGGCGTGCGCCCCAGAACCTCGATCGCCTGCTCGAGGTCGAAGTCCAAGTCAGCGCGACCCCCCTTCGAAGTGGAACTTATGCATGATGCGGTGGATCACTGGCGCGAGGAACAGTCCCGCCACTACGAGAAAAACCACGCCCGCGTAGAGGGCGAAGAAACCGGCGAACAGCTTGCCGCCGTTCGTGCGGAGCGGATCCACGGGTCCCATGCCTCCCAGCAGCATCGCGGTGTTCAAAAACGCGTCGCGCCAGGGGAGGTGTTCGTAGTGCTCGTAGCCCCACATTCCAATCAGCATAGACACGCCCACCAACACGGCGGCCTCGGCGACGTGATTGGCCATGCGACGCGCAAAACGCTTGGGGGGGAGCGGCGGGGTCCGGCGGTCTTCGTACATCACGCGTTGCGGCCGGCGCCTTCCTGGTACAATCCCATGGCATTGCCCGCGGGATCCTGGAAGATCGCGAAGCCGGCGCCACTGTTGCCGATCGGTGTGTACGGCGTGACAATCTTGCCGCCGGTCGCGACGATTTTCTTCTGCACCTCGGCAATGCTGTCGACCATGATGTAGGTCGTCATCGCCTCATGGCCTCCCGTCAATGGCTTGGGGATCCACGACCCGCTGACGTTGCCGGTCGAGTCGTCGAATGCGACCTCGCCATCGCCACGCGTTCGCACGTTCCAACCAAAAATCTTTGCATAGAAGTCGCCCGATGCGTGGGCATCCTTCGCCGGCATTTCGATATAGCAAATCTTGCCATGCGGCATGCTGGCTCCTACTGCCCTGGTGGTCTCGGAGGCTTGGGGTCGCGCGGAATGCGGGCGGGCTCCCACGGCTCGGGTGGGCGTGGCTTCGGTGGCTCGGGGAGTTTGATGGGCCCCGGCTCTTTCTTTACATGTGGCAATTCCATGACCGCCCCCTTCATGTCGATTTTCGGGCCTCAGCGACGCGAGCTTTGACGAGTTTCCTTACGAGTCCCACGGGAATTGGCTTCGCGAGCGGCAGCCGGACGGTTCCCTTCGACGTTTCGTATCCCTTGAGATCAACCGCCAGGCGGCGTCGAATCGCGCCGGTTATCGGATACAGGCTGCAATGGTTCTTGAAGGCGGCGTACCAGATCAGTGGGCGCCCGCCGAGCTTGAAGGCGGGGATCCGGTAGCTGAAAGCCTCCTCGGCGCGAGGTACTGCGGAGCGAACGGCGATTCGAATTCTCTTCAACGCCGCACGCGCTTTGGGCGGCATCGAGGCGAAGTAGGCACGCACCTCTTTCTTCATTCCGTTAATGTACCTCGCCCGCATGCTAAGGAAGCGTATACGCGACGTACGTGTCGCTGGACTTCGATCCCAATTTACCACCGCCCGCAGCGACGACGACGAACTGCTTGCCGTGCACGGCAAACGAGCTCGGGGTCGCGTAGCCGGGCGCGGGAAGGCTCGCTTCCCAGAGCAGCCGTCCCGTGCGTTTGTCGAACGCGCGAAACTTCGCATCCTGCGTCGCCGCGATGAAGACAAGGCCGCCGCGCGTGACGATCGGTCCGCCGTATTGTTCCGTTCCGGTGACTGGAATCCCGCGCGCCGTGAGGACCGTGAACTCGCCGAGCGGAATCCTCCAGCGGTATTCACCACTGTTGAGATCGATCGCGCTGAGCGTGCCCCACGGCGGCTTGACGGCTGGGAAGCCGCTCGAGTCTCGCCAACGTTCGTAGCCGACGAACTCGTAAGGCGCTTTGCTGAGCCGCTGCGGGGCCGAATCCGCCGTGTCGGGCGGCGCCAGCTCGTATCCCAGATACTCGATCAGCGCGCGTTTCTCGGCCACCGGCAGATTCGCGAACGACGGCATGAAACCGCGACCCCAATCAATTGTCTGTCGAACCTCCTGCTTCGACAGGCGCGTGGCGACGCCAAGGAGTGATGGCGCGCGGTCCCTACCACGGCGATCGGCGCCGTGGCAGGCGGCGCAGGAGGCGGCATAGACGACCGGCCCGGCGCGTGGAGCACCGCTGCGCGGCGGCAGGCGCACCGACTCCCGCATGGCGGCGATCCACGGCACGTCGCTCCCATTGACGTAGAGCGTCGCGGTCTCGAGATCGACAGCCGCGCCGCCCCACTCCCCTCCGCCGTCGAAGCCGGGAAACACGATGCTTCCCTCGCGGCTCGGCGGCGTGAAGAAAGCGCTCCGCAGGGTCCGAAATCGCCGTAGCTCGGGAGCGGTGACGTCAGCGGCGCCGATCGTCTGTCGCGCGAACGGCGCAGGCATCACCGGGAATGGCTGTGTAGGCCAGGCGTGCTCGCCGCGCAGGTCGGACGCAGGCACGGCGCGCTCCTCGACGTCGAAGAGCGGTTTGCCCGACTGGCGGTCGAACAGGAACACGAACCCGCTCTTCGCGATCTGCGCCACTGCGTCCACGTGTGACCCCCCGCGCGTCACAGTCACGAGGTTCGGCGCGGCGGGGAGATCGCGGTCCCACAGGTCGTGATGCACGGTTTGGAAGTGCCAGAGCCGCTTGCCGGTCGCCGCGTCGAGCGCGAGCAGCGAGTTCGCGAACAGGTCCGCGCCCGCACGGTAGCCGCCGTAAAAATCAGGCGTGGCCGATCCCGTCGGCACATAGACGATCCCGCGGACCGCGTCGACCGTCATACCTGCCCAGCTGTTCGCTCCACCGGCCGTCTGCCAGGCACCCGCCGGCCACGTGTCGTAACCGTACTCGCCCGGATGGGGAATCGTGTGAAACGTCCAGCGGATCGCGCCGCTGCGCACGTCGTACGCGCGCACGTCGCCCGGCGCCGCGCCCTCCTCCTCGGCGACACGCATGCCCTGGATCAGCAGATCTTTGTAGACGACACCGGGACTGGTGGCGACCAGGTAGGCATCGCCGATGGCGCGCGACAGACCGGCGCCGAGGTCCACAGAGCCGGAGTCGCCAAATCCGGGGATTGGCCGGCCGGTCCCTGCGTCGAGTGCGTAGAGCCGCCGGCCCGCGGTGAAGAGAATCCGTCTGTCCACGCCATTGGTCCAATACACGACACCGCGATTGACGTGGGATGCGCGCTCGCGATCCACAAACGGATCGAATCTCCAGAGCAGGGTGCCGCTCTCGGCCCGCAGCGCGATCACCGCCAGGGCCGGCGTCGTTGTGTAGAGGATGCCGGCGACGATGATCGGCGTTGCCTGGATTTCGCCGGATCCGTTCGCGGGCAGGTCGCCCGTGTGATAAACCCACGCCACCCGGAGCTGGGTGACGTTCGTGGTGTTGATCTGATCGAGTGCGGAATACCGGGAGTTTCCAGGCTCGCCGCCGGTGACGGGCCAATCGACTGATGTGCCGCCGCTCGTGCAGCCTGCGCAGAGGAGGAGTACAACGCTGACCGCGCGCACTCAGGGCGTCTTCCAGAGATCGATCGGCTTGGCCACGCCCTTGGGCCGGAACGGCAACATGATCTTGCGGCCCTGACCGGCGGACGCATACGCGGCGTAGAGCACTTCCTGCACCACTCGCCCCGTCTCGCCGTCCGAGATCGGCGTCTCCCTGCCGCGCACGCAGCGGGCGAAGTGCCGCATCTCCTGCGGGAAGCCGTAATTCCAGTGCTCCTCGAACACCGGGTAGGTCCATCCCTTGGTGGTCGCCGCTTTTTCGACGGCATAGCCGAACCCCACCTCTGAATAGGTCGGGAGCGCGTTGCCCATGAGCATGTCGGCGTACGTTTGGCCCTTGTCGCCGAAGATCTCGATGCAGTCGTCCATCCCGCCCGGGCGATTCCAGCTGCTCTCCACCATGCCGACCGCGCCGTTCTCGAATTCGATGATCGTGACGACTTCATCCTCGCCCTGCGTGCGGTCGCCATGGACCTGCGTCGTCATCTGCGAGTACACGCTTTTGACCTTCGGCTTGCCGAGGAACCACCAGCAGAACGCGATGCCGTGACAGCCGAGGTCCATGACCGCGCCGCCGCCCGATTGCTCGACGTCCCAGAACCAGGGCGAATGCGGGCCGGAGTGCTTCTCGCCCTGTTTTACGAGGTGGACGCGGCCGAAAGCGCCCTCGTCCGCCAGCTGCTTTGCCTTCACGTATTTCGGCGCGAAGAACAGCTCCTCGGCGTAAAGCAACAAGACGCCCGCCTTGTAGCAGGCGTCGATCATTGCGTCGGCCTCCTCGAGCGTGATGCACAGCGGCTTTTCGCACACGA
>DATGVC010000240.1:0-3047 GCA_035300745.1 Gemmatimonadales bacterium
TACAATGGCCTCATTTCACTCAAAAACCAAACGGCGAACGCGTTTAAGCAGATCGACGTGCAGCTGAAGCGCCGGCACGATCTGATCCCGAATCTCGTCAACGCCGTCAAAGGCGCGATGGATTTCGAGCGCTCGACGCTCGAAGCGGTGATTCAGGCGCGGAATCAGGCCGTAAAAGTGAATGCGTCCGGACCGGAAGGGATCAAGCAGATCAGCCAGGCGGAGAACGCCCTCTCGGGTGCGTTGTCGCGGCTGCTGGTCACGGTGGAGCGCTATCCCGAGCTCAAAGCGACCGGCAACATCGGGCAGCTTCAGGAAGAGCTGACGTCCACGGAGAACCGCATCGCGTTCGCGCGCCAGCTCTACAACGACACCGCGACGCAATACAATACCAAACAGCAGCAGTTTCCGACGACGCTCGTCGCGGGCGTGGCGCACGCGGAACGGACGGACCTGTGGGAAATCGAAGATCAGGCTGAACGCGCGGTACCGCAGGTTGACCTCTCCCGACGGTAATCTCTTTCAACAACAGGAAGCCAATCGCCGGCGCACGACATGGCTGGTGATTGGCTTCGTCGTGTTTTTCGCCTGGCTGGGCTTCGGCGGCGACTACGTGTGGTCGCTGCAAGGCCATCACGCGTTCCCGTGGGTCGGCATCGTGCTCACCACGGTCGCGATTTTCACCGCGTGGCACACCTACAAGACCGGGCCCGAGAAGGTCCTGTGGGCGACCGGCGCGCATGAGCTGATCGATCCACAGACCGACGCGGAACGACAAGTCGTCAACGTGGTCGACGAGATGGCGATCGCCGCCGGCATACCCCGGCCGCGGCTCTGGATCATCCCGGACGACGACCCGAACGCCTTTGCGACGGGCCACGATCCCCGGGACTCTCACATCGCGGTGACTCGCGGGTTACTGAAGATCTGCAACCGCGACGAGCTGCAGGGGGTGATTGCTCACGAGCTGGGTCACGTCAAGAATCTCGATGTCCGGTTGATGACCACACTGGCCGCGCTCGTCGGCGCCGTGCTGCTGGTGCGCGAAGGCATGGGCCGGATGATGCGGGGCGGCGGAATCCCGGTGCGGGGAAGCAGGAAAGGAAAGAGCGCGGGGCCGCTGCTC
The DNA here is from genome assembly GCA_035300745.1 of Gemmatimonadales bacterium. GTDB lineage: Bacteria > Gemmatimonadota > Gemmatimonadetes > Gemmatimonadales > GWC2-71-9 > 20CM-2-65-7. Next base: position 1,127 of record DATGVC010000240.1, read on the forward strand.
GCGATCCTGCTCGCGCTGTGGGTGATTTCCTGGATCATTGCGCCGCTCGTGACCCAGCTGCTCGCGCTCGCGGTCAGCCGGCGGCGCGAATACCTCGCCGACGCGATGAGCGCACAGTTCACGCGCAATCCGCTGGCACTGGCCAGCGCACTTGAGAAGATCGAGGGCGCAGCCGCGCCGACGACCTCGATCAAAAGCGGCGCCGCGCACCTGTGCATCTGCGACCCGCTGGGGCGGCGGCTCACGAACAGCGAAGGGTGGCTGGCCGACCGGTTCGCCACGCACCCACCGATGAGCATGCGGATCTCGCGACTCAAGGGAATGGGCTACGCGCAGCTGAAAAAGGAGGGAGGCTCATCCGCGATTTCCGCGCCCGTTTAAGCCGCTATAAGCTGCAGGAGCCGCGTCTCGCGCGCCGAACGCTCGCCGCCGATCCCGCGATCACCGCCGCCGTACACGCCCACATGGCTGAGCACGGGCTCTCCGAGCCGACAGTGCGGCGGCAGGTCCGGACGTACCTGGACGAAATCATTCCGCACTTCAACGTGCTGTCGTACTACAAGCTCGGCTACAACGTCGCCAAGATCTTCGTCAATCTGCTCTACAAGACGAGCGTGGATTATCAGGATGAGCGCGCCCTCGAGGGGATACCCCGGCGCGACGTCGTCGTCTACCTCATGAATCACCGGTCCAACGCCGACTACGTCGTGGTGGCGTATGTGCTCGCCCGCGGTGTACATGTGAGCTATGCGGTCGGCGAGTGGGCGCGGGCCTGGCCGCTCGAATACGTCTTCAAATCGTTCGGGGCGTACTTCGTTCGGCGCCGGTTCCGCGAGCCTCTCTACCACACGGTGCTGGAGCGCTACGTCCAGCTCATCACGCGCAACGGCGTCACGCAGGGGATCTTCCCCGAAGGCGGCCTGTCGCGCGACGGCAAGCTGCGGCCCCCAAAGCTGGGCCTGCTCGACTATATCTGCCGTACGCTGACGGACCCCACGTTCGATCGCGACATCTGGTTTGTTCCGGTCGCTCTCAATTATGACCGCGTGCTCGAGGACCGCTCGTTGATCCGGGAGCTCATCACCGAAGGAGACCGGCCGAGCCGTCTCGCGCAGTTCGGCACGGTCACGACGTATCTCATGAGCAACACGGCGCGGCTGCTCACCGGGCGGCTCAAACGGTACGGCCGGGTGGCCGTCAACTTCGGCACGCCGCTGTCGCTGCGTGCGTGGCTCAAGACCGCGCCACAGGACGTTCTAAAGCTGCCCAAAGAGCGGCGTTTGCCCGAGCTCGAGCGCTTGGCGCGCGAAATGCAGACGCGCATCGGCGCGATCATTCCGGTGACGCCCGTTCCGCTGGCCGCCGCCGCGCTGCTCTCGTTTGGCCAAACCGGCGTCAAAAAGGACTCGCTCCTCGAGCGCATGGACCAGCTGCGCGACCGGCTCAAAGAGGTGAACGGCAAGGTCGTCCGGGGCGGTGCGCGGATCGCCGACGTTTGGGATCGCGCGTGGCGGATGCTGCGGATGCGGCATCTGGTCGTCGCAGATGGCGACACGCTGGTGGTGTTGCCGCGCGGCCGCCCGCTGCTCGAATTTTATGCCAACTCGATCGCGCACCTCATTCCGATTCGCGGGCCGCGACTGCCCTTTCATAAGGCCCACGAAGTGGACCCGACCCTGCCGCGCCTGAATCCTCGCTCGTGACATCCGCTCAGCGTCTCGGCCGTCTCGGCGTCTCGGCGTCTATAGAAGCACGAAGCCCCCGGGACGGCTCGAAAGCGCGCCCGGGGGCTCCGACACATTGGCTACCCGGAGTCGAGGGCTTGCGCCCTTCGTTCTTCTCTCCGCCGCCACCTATGGACTGTTTCGTCCTCGGTAGGGCAAGCAGAGGCTCCGGCTTCCATCCCCAAGCAACCCCGTCG
>DATGVC010000241.1:0-2204 GCA_035300745.1 Gemmatimonadales bacterium
CATGAGGTCCAGCACTACCAGATCGGGCCGTTCTTCGCGCGCCGAGCGAAGCGCGTCGGCGCCGGTGCCGGCGGTGGTGACGCGGTAACCCTCTTTTGCGAGGTGATACGCGACGAGCGCCGTGATGTCGGGCTCGTCGTCGACGACGAGAATGCGGTGTGGTTCCGCGGTCTCAGGAGGCATTCATGACGGCGCCCCGGACCCGCGTCTCGAATCGCGAGCGCGAGCGGTCGAGTGCCGCGGCACAGTCATGCTGCGCGGCCGGATCACCCCGCACCGCGTCGAGCACCGAACGCAGCAAGCGCTCGCGCGTGCCGGGCAGGGGCGCCAGCGTATAGATCAGGTAGGGCAGGACGGGATACGTGCGGACGATTCCCAGCGACTCGAGCTTGTCCATGTGCTCGACGATCGTTCCATCGGGAAGATCGCAAATCGCCGACAGATCGGACACAAACAGGGGAGCGGTGGACAGGCAATTCAGAATGCGTAACCGCGTAGGCTCGGCGAGCGTCACGAGCAGCTCGGCGCTGATGTTCCCCATCAGCCGAGCGCGCGCAGATGGCTGGGACGCACCACCCACAGCAGCATGGCTTCACTGGCGTCGATGCGTTCGCCGAGATCCAGCAGGCAGGCGCCGCCCTTGCCGAGCTCGAGAAAGGATCGCTCGCTCCCGGCGGTCAGCCAGCTGACGATCGCACCGAGTCCCGGTTCATGACCGACGATCGCAACAGACTTCTTCGTATCGTGACCGCGGAGCCATGTCGCGAGCGCGGGGGGGTGCTCGCCGGGAGTTAAAGACTCTGCCGTGACGGGTTCCCCCGTGTCGTATGCCTTGGCCAGTATCACGGCCGTCTGCATCGCGCGCGTGAGTGGGCTCGTGGCCACCACATCGAGCCGTGGCAGCAGCGCGCGCAGTCCCTTGGCGCACTCCTTCATCTTCTTTTTGCCTTCTGCCGTGAGCGGTCGATCGGTATCATCACTGTGCTCGCGCGCCCACTCTTCCCGCTCTGTTGCGATCCCGTGTCGTACGACGAGCAGCTGCATGCCGAAAAGGTCGCACCTGCGACCCCGGCTTGGCAACGGAGCGTTGCCTCTACAGACGGCTAACGATCGCGCGGGTCGCGCTGATCACTCCGCTCGGATTCGAAGGCATTGGCCATATTCTCCGCGGCCGCGTCACGCTCGCTCAAGGGCACGAGGCGCCAGCGGCTCTCGATCAGCCCGAAGTTTCGCGCCTAGTGCCTGCGCTGGGAGCGGGGCGTTCCCGTCAATGCTGTGTCACGACTGGACTGGCGAGTGGTAGCGCGACGACGGCTCGCTTCGCAATTTTGAACGCACTATGCATCTCTTGTCTGCGTTACTGATCGCGTTCCAGGCAGGTGCCGCCTCCCCCGCCGATACCGCTCACCTCGTCATCGTCGCCACGACCGACATTCACGGCCGGGTGTTCGGGTGGGATTATGTGCGGGACGGCGCCGCGCCCGGCGGGCTGTCGCGTGCCGCCACCGCGCTCGAAACCCTGCGTAGTCGCTACCCTGGCAGGCTCGTGCTGGTCGACGCCGGGGATCTGCTGCAGGGTAACCCCTTCGCGACGTTTTACGCCCGCTACGACAAACGCCAACCCCATCCTGTCGTGGACGCGCTGAACGCGCTGCAATACGACGTCGTCACGCCGGGCAACCACGACTTCGACTACGGTCTCGATTTCTTGCGCCGTGCCGCCACCCAGGCCACCTATCGCTACGTCTCGGCGAACGTGGAGGACTCCACGGGCGCGCCGCTGTTTCCGAAGACGGTGATCCTGCCACGCGGCGCCGTGAAGGTCGGCATAACCGGCTTTACGACGCCCGGCACGATGTTGTGGGATCGCGCGCAGCTCGCGGGGCCGCGCGTGCACGTGCGGCGCATCGCGGGTGCCGCTCCCGCGGCGCTGGCGCGATTAGAGGGCGAAGGGGCCGACCTGAAGGTGGTGCTGATCCACAGCGGATTCGGAGCATCGAGCTACGATACGACCGGTGTGGGTCCCGAGAACGACGCCGCTGCGTTGGCGACGGTGAATCCGAAACCGGACATCGTGATCGTCGGTCACACGCACCGCGAGATCCGCGACACCGTGATCAACGGTGTGGTGTTCGTGCAACCGAAGAACTGGGTGCAGAGCCTGTCGGTGGTTCACGTCTCGATGCGCAGGGAGCGGGGGGAGG
>DATGVC010000242.1:0-2936 GCA_035300745.1 Gemmatimonadales bacterium
GGATTCGCCTGAATGTCGGAGAGCAGCTGGCGCAGCTGAATCATGGTCAGCGTCGTCTCGCGATACAGCGCCGAATCGGCGACGAGCAGCCCGAGCGTGCCGCTGCGGTTAGAGATGCGCGACAGTATCGTATCGGCGTTCTGCAGTACCCGCACGAGGCTCTCCTGATTCCGGTTCGCCGCCGCCATGAGCTGGCGGAAGTCCTGCGAGGCACTGCGCAGGTCGGTACTGGTGGCGGCGGTGTTGTTAAGGATAGTGGCGAGTTGTCCCTGATTGGTCGCCGTATCCACCCGCCCCAACGTTGTCTTGAGATCGATGGCTGCACGCGACAGCGCCTCCGACCCGTGCTGCAGGTTGGAACCGACGTCGCCGATCACATCCGCCTGCTCGTTCGTCACGCGCGCGAGGCGGTCGGCCACCTGACCGAAGTCGTGGATCGAGCGGCGCAGGTCCATGACCGCCTGTGAATCAAAGGCGCTCTGCACGCGCGCCGCGACCGTTCCGATGTCGGTCGCAATGCGGCTGGCCTGTGCCGTGAGCTGGCCGATATCGGGCAGCGTCGCGCCAGGCCATTTGCCGCCGCCGACAGCCTCCGCCTCTTCGAGCGCATGCCGAATATTCGGATCGGCGGGCGGTGGCTCGCCGGAAATCAGCGTCGCCGCCCACTCGCCGAACAACGACGCCGAGGCGGCGATGACCGCCGGTTTCGCCGGTGGCGTCACCCCCGAGTAGATCTTGAGGTCGGCCTCGACCCAGTTGCCCGGCGCGAGACGGATGGCTTCGATGCGTCCGACACGTACGCCCCGCAATACCACCGGGCTGCCGGCGCCGAGTCCGCCCACGGTCCGGAAGCGGGCCGTGTACACGGCTTCGGTCCTGCCGAAGTGCGCCCCCGAGAGCCACAGGGCCCCGCCGACGACCAGCGCCAGGGCGGCGATGACGACGAGGCCGACGGCGAACTCGTTCTCGCGCTTCACTCGGGGCGACCCTCGATGAACTGACGCACGACCGGGTCCTCCGTCTGCTGAATCGCTGCGACGCTGCCGACCTGCCGGACACGTCCCTCATACAGCATCGCGATCCGGTCGCCGACGGTATACGCGCTGCGCATGTCGTGCGTCACGACTACTCCCGTCACGCCGAGGTGCTCGCGCGTCCGGACCATGAGGCGATCGATCACCGCGGACGTCACCGGGTCGAGGCCGGTGGTCGGCTCATCGTAGAGGATGTAACGCGGCCGCAGGGCGATCGCGCGGGCGATGCCGACGCGCTTGCGCATCCCTCCCGACAGCTCCGCCGGCATGCGGTCGCCGGTTCCCGACAGATCTACCAGCGCCAGCGCTTCGCGCACTCGCTCCTCGATCTCCTCTTCCCCAAGCCCGCGCCGCCTAAGCCCGAGAGCAAGATTGTCGGCCACCGTCATCGAGTCGAACAGCGCCGCGAACTGGAAGACGTATCCGATCCCCCGGCGCAACAGCGTCAGGGCGTCTCGATCGAGCGTACTGACGGCCTGGCCGTCAACGATGACGTCGCCCGCATCCGGGTGCAACAGGCCGACGATGTGCTTCAAAGCCACACTCTTGCCGGAGCCGGAATACCCGATGATGACCACCGTCTCGGCATCACGAATCTCGAGCGAGAATCCCTGCAGCACGTGCTTCTCGTCGAACGCCTTGTGCAGGTCGTGAAACTCGATCACAGCAGGACCACGGCCCAGAACGCATCGAGCACCAGAATGAGGATCGCGGAATAGACGACTGTGCGGGTGGTGCTGCGGCCCACGCCCTCCGCCCCGCCCCGCGTGGACAGCCCGACGATGCAGCCGACGAGCGTGATCGTGAACCCGAAGCTCGCACTCTTGAGCAGTCCAAACCAGACGTCCTTGAAGACGTAAAACAGCTTCAGGCCCTTGATGAAGTCCTGGGTGGACAGGTCGAGTAGGACGAGGCTGGTCAACCAGCCCGTGATGATACCGGTCGCGATGGCGAATGCCACGATCACGGGAAACATCAACGTACCCGCGAGCACCCGCGGGATGACGAGATAGCTCTGCGGATCGTAGGCCAGCGTCTCGAGCGCGTCCACCTGCTCGGTCACGGTCATCGTGCCGAGCTCGGCGGCCATGCTGGCACCCACTCGACCCGCGAGCGCCAGCCCCGCCAGCACCGGGCCCAGCTCGAGCATCATGGTCTTGCCGACGAGCGTTCCGACGAAGTAGAGCGGGACGGCGCCGGTGAAGGTGTAGGAGGCTTGCAGGGCGAGGACGACGCCGGTGAAGGCGGCGATGAAGAGTGCGACCGGCAGCGAATCGACGCCGACGCGGCGCATTTGAACGATCAATGGACGCGCCCAGGTCCTGAGATCAGGGAGAGCGCGCCCCATATCCATGACGAAGTGGCCGACCCGCCCGACCGCTTCGATGCCGGCAATGGAGCGGCGGCCGATAGCCTGAATCACGGAAAACAAAAGTGGCCAGGATTTCTCCTGGCCACTAGAGGGACTCCGGGGCGGCTTAGGCTGCGAAGCTCGCGAGCGCCTTGCCCACGTCGCCGTCGCGCAGCCGCTTGAGGGCGCGGTCGCGCAGCTGGCGCACGCGCTCGCGCGTCACGCCCAGCATGCCGCCGATCTCCTCGAGCGTATGCTCGCGGCCGCCGTCGAGACCGAAGTACAGCCGCAGCACCTTGGCATCGCGGCGCTGCAGCGTGTTGAGCGCCTGCTCGATCTCGTCGGACAGGAAGCGATCCATCGCCTGATCTTCCGTGTCCGGCAGATCCTCGGCGATGAAGCGCTCGATGAGCGAGCGGTCCCCGTCGGGATCGAGCGGCGCGTCGAGCCGGACGTCGCCCGTGTTGAGCGCGGCGAGCGACTGCACGACTTCGAGCGACAGCTTCGTCGCATCGGCGATCTCTTCCGGCGTCGGCTCACGGCGCAGGGTC
>DATGVC010000243.1:0-3299 GCA_035300745.1 Gemmatimonadales bacterium
CGCCTGCGCCTCGGCCTCGAGCTCGATGGTCTTGAACACGAAGTTGGTCGCATAGATCTGGCAGTGGGGATGCGGATTGCTCACACCGACGACGTCGCCCTTGTTCTCGAATACCAGCAAGTGGCGTACCCCCTGCAGGGCGCCCAGCTCGCCGTACTGCGTCTGGAGCGCTTGCAGGAGGCTGAGCACCTCAGACTCCGGGAGCTGGGCGAGCGTGAGATCGTGGCGCGGGCTGTAGCACACCACGCGGGCGCTGCCGGACGCGGAGCTATTCCGGTAAAGTCCCACAGGCGGTGAGCTCACCGGCGGCGCGCCTGGGCCGACACACGGATGGTCGTTGTCGAACACGTATACGCCGCCGTATTGGGCGTTGCGTTGTCCCGAGCTCCGCACGTTGCCCGGGCAGAGGTAGCAGTCCGGGACGTAGGCAGGCAGGGGCCGGGAGCGCACCGATTCCGGAACACGCTCACCCTGCCAGGGCCGCTCGTTACGGTGGGAAGAGATGATGACCCATTCCCGTCGCAGTGGATGCCAACGCTGTTCCCAGACCATGCGGGTCTCCGTTTGACAACGCGTCAAAGCGAGCCGAGTATCGCCGGGATGATGCGAAGCGGCAAGGATGCGTATCAGCCCCGGCCCGAGCACCACTTCACGTTCGGGCTGTGGACCGTCGGCAATCCCGGACGCGATCCCTTCGGCGAGCCGGTGCGGCCGGCACTCTCCCCCGTCGCGATCGTCCGCAAACTCGCGGAGCTCGGCGCGTACGGCGTCAATCTGCACGACAACGATCTCGTGCCGGCAGGTTCGACCGCCGCCGAGCGCGACCGGATCGTGCGCGAGTTCCAGCAGGTGCTCGCCGCTACGGGGATGAAGGTGCCGATGGCCACCACGAATCTCTTTTCGGATCCGGCCTTTCGTGACGGCGCGTTCACGAGCCGTGACGCACGCGTACGGGCGTATGCGCTGCAAAAAACGCTCGCGGCGATCGACCTCGGCGTGGAGCTCGGCGCCACCACATACGTCTGTTGGGGCGGGAGAGAAGGTGTCGAAACCAACGCCGCGAAGGACCCGCGCACGGCGCTCGGCTGGTATCGCGACGCGATCAATTACCTGTGCGAGTACGTGCGATCACAGCGTTACGATCTCCGGTTTGCGCTCGAGGCGAAGCCGAACGAGCCGCGTGGCGACATCTTCCTGCCGACGACCGGCCACATGCTCGCGTTCATCTATACCCTCGATCACCCGGAGATGGTGGGCGTCAATCCCGAAGTCGCGCACGAACGGATGGCTGGCCTCGACTTCTCACATGCCGTGGCTCAGGCGCTCGAGGCGGGCAAACTGTTCCACATCGACCTGAACGGCCAGCAGATTGGCCGCTTCGACCAGGATCTGCGCTTTGGCAGCGACGACCCCAAAGGCGCGTTCTTCCTCGTCAAGCTGCTCGAAGACGTGAAGTGGCCGGGCATGCGTCATTTCGATAGCCATGCGTATCGGACCGAAGATGAAGCTGGCGTGTGGGACTTTGCCGCTGGCAGCATGCGAACGTATCTGATCCTCAAAGAGAAAGTCGAGCGCTTCAACGCCGATCCGGTGATTCAGCAGCTCCTGGCCGAGGTTGATGGCGGAACGAGCGCCCGGGTTTCGTTCGCTGAACTGCGGAACATGAACTTCGACCTGGCAGCGCTCCGCACGCGCGGCTATGCCTACGAGCGGCTCGATCAGCTCACCATGGAACTGCTGCTGGGAGTGCGGTAGCCCTGTTTCTCGGCCTCGACGTGGGTACGAGTGGCGTGAAGGCCATTCTCGTCGATGCGGAGGGCGAGATCGCAGCCGCCGCTACGACGCCGCTGACGCTCGAAACGCCGGCGCCGGGATGGGCGGAGCAGGACCCGGAAGCCTGGTGGGCAGCGAGCTGCGCTGCAATCCGCGACGTGCTGGCGCGGCGGCCGTCGGCTCGCGTCGACGCCATCGGGATCTCCGGGCAAATGCATTCGTCTGTCTTTCTCGATCAGCGCGGCGCCGTGATTCGGCCGGCGCTGCTCTGGTCGGACGGGAGAACCACCGCCGAGTGCCGGGAGATCGTGACGCGCGCGGGAGGCGAGGCGCAGCTGCGCGATTGGGTATGCAATCCAGCCCTGGAAGGCTTCACGCTCCCCAAGGTCCTGTGGCTGCGCAACCACGAGCCCCAGGGATTCGCGCGCCTGGCGAAAGTGCTGCTCGCCAAGGATTTCGTGCGGCTGCGGTTGACCGGCAGTATCGCCACCGAGCCCTCCGACGCCTCCGGCACGCTCATGTTCGATCCGGCGAACCTGCGCTGGAGCCGAGAAATGCTGGATGCGGTCGGACTGCCGTTGTCGCTGATGCCGGACGTCGGCGGATCCGCAGAGGTACTGGGCCGTGTAACTCCGGGAGCCGGCAAGCTCGCGCGCCTCGAACCTGGCACGCCGGTCGTCGGTGGAGGAGCGGATAACGCGTGTGGCGCAGCGGGCGTTGGCGCCATCACACCGGGTGAAGCAGTGTCGAGCTGGGGTACGTCGGGGACGGTCCTCGCGCCCACGGCGGAGCCGCGCGTCGATCCCGGGCTTCGCGCCCACACGTTCTGCCATGTTGCACCCGGCGTGTGGTACGTCATGGGAGTGGTGCTGTCGGCGGGCGGCGCGTTCGCGTGGTATCGCAATCAGTGCGCGCGCGAGCTGGTGGAGGAAGCGCGCGACGACATCCTGGTCGATGAAGCGGCGGCGATCCCGCCAGGCGCCGAGGGCGCGACCTTCCTGCCGTATCTCCAGGGAGAGCGCACACCGCATCGCGATGCCGGGCTACGCGCGGCGTTCGTGGGACTCAGCCTGGCGCATTCACGTGCCCACATGACGCGGGCCGTTCTCGAAGGGGTGTGTTTCGCGCTGCGCGATTCGCTCGAGATTCTCAAAGCGCTCGGTCTCGCGCCCGCGCACCTGCTCCTGACCGGCGGCGGCGCGAAGAACGCCTTCATTCGACAGCTGCAGGCGGATGTCTTCGGCCTGCCGGTCACGACAGTGAATCGCGACGAGGGCGGGGCATATGGTGCGGCGCTGCTCGCGGCGGTGGGGGCAGGAGCGTTTCCCGATCTCCAGACCGCGGTGCAGCGGACGCTCGCGCGCCGGCCGCCCGCGCCACCGAACCTGGACATCCACAGAGCGTACGAGGAAGTCTATGACCGCTTCCGAAAACGGTTGGTGGCCGCGCGCGCTTAGCTGACGTGGGTTTCGCTCTTCGCCACGCAGCTTTCCGCACAGACGCCGGACTATCAGAATCCCGACCTG
>DATGVC010000244.1:0-18576 GCA_035300745.1 Gemmatimonadales bacterium
CGGCGGAGCAGACGGAGCAGGTAATCGCGAATCTGCGGGCGGTGCTGTCCGCGGCTGGAACGACGCTCGCGAGCGTCGTGAAGACGACCGTGTATCTGGCGGACATGGCCGATTTCGCGCAAATGAATGAGGTGTACGCCAAGCATTTCGGCGCGCACAAACCTGCACGATCCACGGTGCAGGCCGCCGGTCTTCCCAAGGGGGCACGCGTCGAAATCGACGTGATTGCCGTCACGTAGTAACGCGAGGTAGTCGAGGGAGCGGATTGGGTCTGGTGGCCTGACCAGTCTTCAAAACTGTTTGGGCCCTGCAAAGGGCTCGGTAGGTTCGATTCCTACACGCTCCCGCCACCGCTTGCGCGAATCACTATATTGTAGCCGCGCCCATTCTCGTCTCCCCTACCAGGAGCCGTGATGGCGATCTTATTTGCCCGCCTGCAGGCTGATGTCCCGCTCAAGATGCGCCGCGGTGCATGGTATCGCGTCCTCCAACTCACTGATCTCCAGGCAGTTATCGAAGTGAACCACCGTAAAGTCGGTGTGCTGCGGGCCTGGCTCGAGATCGCGCAGCGGCCGCCGAGTCGCTGGAGTGTGGTGCACGGCTCGGCGGAGAATCGCAAAGCGCCGCCCCATCTTCGGGGAACCTACGGCGTTTGTCCCAACTGCCGTGCGCGAGCACCGCTTCCCAAGAACACTGCTCACACGCTCGAGTGTGCGCGCTGCCGGCAGGAGTTCGAGATCAATTGGGAGGAAGGCAACGGCGCGAAAACCTAGCGTGACATCGGTCACCTCCAATCCGGTTGGTCCACGTTACTCTTGTCGTCCCCTCGATCGCCCGAGCGTGAATGATGGTGTGGGCTCGTCTTCAAGCCGATGTGAACTGCAGTCTGCGGCGCGGTGCCTGGTACCGCCTGATCAAAGCTCAGGGCCTCGCCGCCGTAGTCGATGTGAAAGGGACGCCCGTCGCGGTGGTCCGTGCCTTCCTGCAGATGTCGAGTTCGCCGCCTCGCAAATGGACGGTTGTGCCGCGCCCGCTAAACGTGCCGCGTTCGATCGAGATGGGCGCGCACTACGCCGTCTGCCCCTCATGCCGGGACCGTGTCCCGCTGCGTGGCAAGCCCGGCCGCATGATGTGCGGCCGCTGTAGCGTGGAATTCGCCGTCGATTGGGAAGAGCACTACCTCGCCAAGTAAGTCCAGCTTCTAGGTCGGCAGGTCCTTCCGCGGCAGACGAGATTGTATCTTGTCTGCCGCGTGCTGCATGCCCATGTCATCCTCAATCCCGCTGCAGGCCGAGGCGCCGCGCGAGGCATCGAGTCACTCGTCGCGCGCGCGTTTCGAGCACAGGGATGGGCGGTGGACGTCGTCCGGACCGAAGGTCCCGGCCACGGTCTAGATCTGGCGGCGGAGGCGGTACGCAAGGGCGCGAAACATGTGGTGGCGGTCGGCGGGGATGGCACCGTCCATGAGGTCGCGAACGGTCTGCTACGCACCGAGAGCGATGCGGTCCTCGGCGTCGTTCCGATCGGTTCCGGGAATGATTTCGCCAAGATGGTCGGCGTATATGGGTACGATCCCGTGCGTGCGGTGGCCCGGTTGGTCACCGCCCACTCGCGCCGCTTCGACGCGGGCCGCGTGTTCGACGAGTGGTTCGTGAATAGCGTCGGGTTCGGATTCGGGCCGGCGGTCGTGAAGACGCGGAATGCGAGCCACAATCTTCGTGGCTTTCTGTCGTATCTCGTGCCAGTAGTGACGACGTTCTTCACGTTCGAGCCGCCGGTCTTCGATGTGGCCGCGCCCGGATTCCGGGAGCGGGGGTACATGATGATGGTCGAGGTGTGCAACGGTACCACGGCGGGCGGCAGCTACCGTTTCGCACCCGACGCCGATCCGGCGGACGGCAAGCTGGATGTCTGCGTGATCCGGCGCGTGTCGCTGCCGCGCTTTCTGCTCGCCATTCCGCGGGTCATGCGCGGAACGCACCTCACCATGCGGGAGGTCGCGCTCATCAAGACCGCCAAGCTCGTGATTCGCTCGCCGGAGGAGCCGCTGGTGCTGCACGTCGACGGGGAGTTGCGCGAACCGGGAGTCAACGAATGCACGGTGGAGCTGGCGCGGGGACGACTGAACGTGTTGGTGGCGCGATGACGGTCGGACGGTCGGACGCTCGGACGCTCGGACTCGTGCTCGCCGTCATCGCACTGTCCATCAGTCCGACGGTCCGACTGTCCGCTCAGGACACCGTCCGCATCATCCTCCCCACCGATACCATGCACCACGGCGTGCGGCCCATGGGCGCCTTTCTGCGCTCCTTCATTCTTCCTGGGTGGGGCCAGGCGGCGACCGATCGGCCGATGACCGGGGCGGCGTTCGTGGCGTGGGAAGGGATCACCGCCATGATGACGCTCAAGGCGCAGCAGGAAGCCAATTACTTCAAGTCGATCAACTCGGCAAACCTGCGCCTCAAGCGGCAGGAAGTGCAGGACTGGCTCGTGCTGTGGATTTTCAATCATCTGTTCTCGGGCGCGGAGGCGTACGTCTCGGCCCACCTGCGCGACTTCCCACCGGATCTCAAGATCCGCGCATTTCCGGGCGGCATCGGCGTCACCATTCCACTCCATGAATAAGTCCCCGCTCGGCGTGTTCGATTCGGGGATCGGGGGGCTGACCGTGGCGCGCGCCTTGTTCGAGCGGCTGCCGCACGAGTCCGTCATCTATTTCGGGGACACCGCCCGCGTCCCCTACGGACCCAAATCCCCCGATACGGTGCGGCGCTACAGCGGTGAGATCCTCGCCTACCTGTTGCAGCGCGGTGTGAAGGCGGTCGTCGTTGCGTGCAACACGAGCACCGCACACGCGCTTGGCTATCTCCAGGAGCGCTCGTCGGTGCCGGTCGTCGGCGTGATCGAGCCGGGCGCGCGCGCGGCCGTGGCAGCGACCAGGACAGGGACGATCGGCGTGATCGGCACCGCGGGCACCATCGCCAGCGGCGCCTACGAACGGGCGATCAAGGCGTTGCGCGCAGACGCACGAGTGCACAGCCAGCCCTGTCCGCTTTTCGTGCCGCTCGTCGAGGAGGGATGGTTCGAGCATCCCGCCGCCGAGCTGATCGCGCGCGAGTATCTCGAGCCATTGAGGCGCGCGAAGGTGGACGTCCTTGTGCTGGGCTGCACCCATTATCCACTGCTCAAGCCGCTGCTGGCTCGCGTGATGGGATCTGATGTGAAACTGGTCGACTCGGCCGAAGAGACCGCGACGGCGGTGGCGCGCGAGCTGGAGCGGCTGAAACTACTGGCGAACGGCGGGACTCACGAGCATCGCTTCGTCGTGTCGGACGACGAGCCGCACTTCCGCAAGGTGGGCGCGCTGTTTTTAGGCGAGAAGCTCAAGCAGGTCGAAGTCGTTCCGTTGTGAATTGCTTCAGCTCCACCGAGTCGGGCGTGATGACGGCATAACGCCCGCCATCCAAAAACGCTCCCGGATTCACGTAGGCGCGTCCGTCGGGCAATTGGTCCACCACCGGCCGATGGGTGTGCGCCATGATGACGAGCTGCACGTCGGGGCGGCGCCCGAGGAAATCCGCGGCCCAGCGCCGTTGCGCCGTCGCGGCGCGATCCAGTACCGCACTATCCTTTGTATTGTCGGCCAGATGTCGCGAAAACAGGTCGGCAATCCAGAACCCGATCGTCGGGTGCAGCACGCGAAACACCGCGACCGTGACGGGGTGACGTAGCACGCGGTGCATCAGCGCGCCACTCCAGTGCTGCTCGGTGAGGCCGTCGCCGTGCGCAATGAACGCGCGCCGCGTGGCCAGATCCAGCTCGGCCTCCCCTCCAAAGAACTCGATGCCCAGATCGCGCGTGAAAAACGACCCGCCCCAACGATCGTGGTTCCCGCCGACGAACGTGATGCGCACGCCGCGGGTACGAACCTCCTGCAGCTTGGCGACGGTGGCAAAATGCTTCCGGGGGATGACGCTGTGATACTCGAACCAGAAATCGAAGAGATCGCCGGTCAGCACCAGGTGATCCCCGGGCTGGGGGACGTCCTCGAGAAATGCATGGAACGCTTTGCCGACGGCGGGCGGCACCTGACCCAGATGCGCGTCCGCCACGACGATCACGCGAGAGGGTTTACTCTGGAGCGACACGGCCCAAGCTTAGGAACCTGGAACCACGCACGCAAGCACATTACTGTTCTGCCATGACGCAAACGCAAAAGCTGCTGATGACCATTGGCATACTGGCGCTGGCCGGTATCGCGGCGAACCGGTGGGGCCCCGCGGCGGGGACGGGCCCTGACGCGTGCCGACGCTATGCCGGCGATGCGCGCCACACCTGCTACTCGCAGCTTCTCTCGGACCGTCTCAGGAGTCACGGTGTCGCCGATGCGGTGGCGACACTGGACGCGATCGCCGCGGCCGACCCCGACGCGGCGGAGCACGCGCATGAGTACGCCCATGGCATCGGGATCGAAGCGTTCGGTATTTCCTCCGATATCCCTGCCACATTCACTGCTTGTGGCGACGGATTTTCGTCGGGCTGCCGCCACGGCGTCATCCAGGCCTATTTCGAGTCGCGCGAGCACGTGACGCAACCCGAGGTCGAAGCGCTATGCAAGCCGTTCAAGAGCGCGACCGCGAGTCGCTGGGTGCTGTTCCAGTGCGTGCACGGAATGGGGCACGGCCTGACGATGCTGTACGGGCACGACCTGCCGCGCGCGCTCACCGACTGCGACTTGCTCGCCGACGGCTGGGATCGTGAGTCGTGCTATGGCGGGGCATTCATGGAGAGCGTGATCAACGCGACCGCCCCGCATCATCCCGCGAGCATGCTCGCCGCGCACAGCCATCACCACATGGTGGCGACGACCTTCAAGGCCTTCGATCCGGCGGATCCACTGTATCCCTGCTCGATCATGGCGGACCGCTACCTGCACGCCTGCTATCAGATGCAAACGTCCGTCATGCTGAACCTGAATCATGGCGACATCGGGGACGCGGCGAAGTCGTGTGAGCGCGCGCCGCCAAGCGTCCGGTCGGTGTGTTTCCAAAGCCTCGGCCGCGACATCACGTCGTATACCGCGCGGGATCCGCAGAAAACCGCGGACATGTGCGACAAGGCAAGTGATCCGCATCGCCCCTCCTGCTACTTCGGCGCGGCGAAGGCGCTCGTGGACTGGACCGCGACGACCGAGGCGGCGTTCGCGTTCTGTCACATCGTCGGGCACGAAGCCGGCGGGCCGACCTGCTACCAGGCGCTGGGTGAGGAAATCGCGACGTTGCTCGCGACCGGGCCGGAGCGGGAGGAGCAATGCTTCCGCGCGCAGGAGCCGCAGGCGGTCACGGCGTGCCGGTTGGGCGCGGGAGTCCCCGCGGCGCGTTGACTTTTACAGCAGCGGTTCGCATTCTCCCGCCAGCATGAAGGCTCTCTCTGACCGGCTGCGGGGTGTTCCCGTTCGTCCGGTGCTCAAGGACGATCGCAACCCCGGGATGCCGCTCGATCTCGATGTCATCCGCGGGCTGCGCGTGAATCGCAGCGCCGTCGAGCGTCGCGCCGCGACCATCCCCACGCGTCGGACGGTAAAAAAGGAATGGCAAGCCGCGTGGCTGCTGCGGGCGATCACCTGCATGGACCTCACCACCCTGCAGGGAGACGACACGCCCGGCAACGTGCTCCGGCTGTGCGCCAAGGCGCGTCGCCCGCTGCGGCCCGACCTGATCGACGCGCTCGGCGTCGGCCACCTCGACATCAAAGTCGGTGCCGTGTGCGTCTATCACGCGCTCGTGCCGACCGCCGTGGCGGCACTCGAAGGGTCGGGGATTCCGGTGGCCGCCGTCTCCACCGGGTTTCCCGCGGGGCTCAGTCCGTTCGCGCAGCGACTCGAGGAGGTTCAGGCATCCGTCGCGGCAGGCGCGCAGGAGATCGACATCGTTATCACCCGCGCGCACGTGCTGACCGGTGACTGGCCGGCTCTTTACGTCGAAGTCCGTGCGTTCCGCGACGCCTGCGGCCGGGCGCACATGAAAGCGATTCTTGGCACGGGCGATCTGGCGACGCTGACCAATGTCGCGTGCGCCAGCATGGTGGCGATGATGGCGGGGGCCGATTTCATCAAGACGTCCACGGGCAAGGAGCCCGTCAACGCGGTGTTGCCGGTCGGCGTCGTGATGGCGCGCATGATTCGCGAATATGAGATGCGAACCGGAGCAGCGATTGGGTTCAAGCCGGCTGGCGGGATCCGCGCCGCGAAGCAGGCGCTCGACTGGCTGATCCTTATGAAGGAAGAGCTCGGCGACCGCTGGTTGAAGCCGGCATTGTTCCGGTTGGGGGCCAGTGCTTTGCTTACCGATATCGAGCGGCAGCTCGAGCATTTCGTGACGGGCCGGTACGCCGCCGCCCACCGCCATCCGATGGTGTAATGGCAACCGTTGCCAAGCTGTTCGAGACGATGGAGTACGGGCCGGCGCCGGAAAGCGACGCGCCGGCGCTCGAGTGGATCAAGCAGCACGACAGCGGGGGGGGCGGGGGGGGCGGGGGGGGGCGTTTCGGACACTTCATCAATGGCGGCTGGGCCGCTCCCGCCGAAGGGCAGTATTTCGAGACGATCAATCCCGCGACGAAGGCGGTACTGGCGAAAGTGGCCCAGGGAAGCAAAGCGGACGTGGACGCGGCCGTCACCGCTGCCCACGCCGCGGCGCCAGGCTGGGCGGCGCTGACGCCACACGCGCGCGCCCGCTATCTGTACGCGCTCGCCCGCGAGGTGCAGCGGCACTCGCGCCTGCTGGCGGTGCTCGAGAGCCTCGACAACGGCAAGCCGATTCGCGAGACGCGCGATCTCGACATCCCGCTCGTCGCGCGGCACTTCTATCATCACGCCGGCTGGGCTCAGCTGCGCGATAGCGAATTCCCCGGGTACGTGCCGGTCGGCGTCGTCGGGCAGATCATCCCCTGGAACTTTCCGCTCCTGATGGTCGCCTGGAAAGTCGCGCCGGCGCTCGCCGCGGCAAACACGGTGATCCTGAAGCCCGCCGAGTTCACCCCGCTTACCGCGCTCTGCTTCGCGGAGATCGCGCAGGCCGCGGGACTGCCGCCCGGTGTGTTCAATGTGGTGACCGGCGATGGGGCGACGGGGAAGGCGCTGGTCGAGCACCCAGACGTCCAGAAGATCGCCTTCACGGGCTCGACGGAAGTCGGGCGCATCATCCGCAAGGCGACCGCCGGCAGCGGCAAGAAGCTGACGCTCGAGCTGGGCGGCAAGAGTCCGTTCATCGTGTTCGAGGACGCCGATCTCGATAGCGTCGTCGAGGGCGTAGTGGACGCGATCTGGTTCAATCAGGGTCAGGTGTGCTGCGCCGGCTCGCGGCTGCTCGTGCAGGAAGGCGTCGCCGACCGGTTGACGCAGAAGCTGCGGGCGCGGATGGAGAAACTGCGCGTCGGCTCGCCACTCGACAAAGCGGTCGACATGGGGGCCATCGTCGCGCCCGTGCAGCTCGAGCGCATCCGCGGGCTCGTGGAGCGGGGCGTCGAAGAAGGCGCGAAGATGTGGCAGCCGTCCTGGGCATGTCCCACCGAAGGCTACTTCTATCCGCCGACGCTCTTCACCGACGTGTCGCCCGCCGCCACGATCGCGCAGGTCGAGATCTTTGGCCCGGTGCTGGTGAGTATGACGTTCCGCACGCCGAAGGAAGCCGTCGAGCTAGCCAACAACACGCCGTACGGTCTGGCTGCGAGTGTGTGGACCGAGAATATCAACCTCGCACTCGACGTCGCACCCAAGCTCAAAGCCGGCGTCGTGTGGATCAACTCGACGAATCTGTTCGACGCGGCGGCCGGGTTCGGCGGCTATCGCGAGTCCGGGTTCGGAAGAGAAGGTGGAAGGGAAGGGATGTGGGAATACTTGAAGTCTGGGGAAGAGGGACGCGGGAAGGGGGAAGGGTACACCGCGACCACGCCGGCACCGGCGATCCGAGGTACCCTTCCCGCTTCGCCCGTCCCACTTCCCCCAATCGACAGGACTTACAAGCTCTTCATTGGGGGGAAGCAGGCGCGCCCCGATCAAGGCTACTCGCGCACGATTGTCGGATCGGATGGCCGCGTCCTGGGCGAGGTGGCCGAGGGCAATCGCAAGGACGTACGCAATGCCGTCGAGGCAGCTCACGCCGCCGACGGATGGGGACGCTCCAGCGGTCATCTGCGCGCGCAGGTTCTCTATTTCATCGCCGAGAATCTCGCGACGCGCGCCGAGGAATTCGCGGCGCGCGTGGGACGGGAAGAAGTCGAGACAAGCGTGGCGCGGCTGTTCACGTACGCGGCCTGGGCCGACAAGTGGGACGGCGCCGTCCACCACACCCCGATCCGCGGCGTCACGCTCGCGATGAACGAGCCGGTCGGCGTCCTCGGTATCGCCGCCCCGGACGATTTTCCGCTGCTTGGCTTCGTGTCGCTGGTGGCACCAGCCGTCGCGCTCGGCAACACGGTGATTGTCGTACCCTCCGAGCCGCACCCGCTCGCCGCGACCGAGTTCTACACGGTGCTCGAGACCTCCGATGTCCCGGACGGGGTGATCAATGTGATCACCGGGGCCAAGGATGCCCTCGCGAAAGTGCTCGCCGAGCACGACGACGTGGATGGGATGTGGTACTTCGGGAACGCGGCGGGCGTGAAGGCGGTCGAGCTCGCCTCCGCCGCGAACATGAAGCGGACCTGGGCGTCGGCCCGCAGTCGCGATTGGCTCGATCCACGACAGGGTGAAGGTCGAGAGTTCCTGCGCCGCGCGTCGGAAGTAAAGAACATCTGGATTCCGTACGGCGAGTAAGACGCCCCCGCCGCTGATCAACGCGGTCATGCACCGCGTGAACTACTCAGAAACCGACCAGATGGGCTTCGTCTACCACGCGAACTATCTCATCTGGATGGACATGGCCCGCACGGAACATCTCCGTGAACGGGGGATGTCCTACCAGGAGCTGGAGCAGCAGGGCACGTTCCTCACCGTCACGGATGTCCGCGTCCGCTACCGCCAGCCGGCGCGCTATGACGATATGATTCGGGTCCGCTGCTGGGTGCGGGACCTTGCTTCGCGGCGGGTGATTTTCGGCTATGTGGTGGAGCGAGCGGAGACCGATGAGCTGCTCGCCACCGGCGAAACGTCGCTGATTGCGCTGAACCAACAACAGACTCTCTCGCGCCTTCCGGAGCACGTGTGTGAGCTGCTCGAAGCCACGGCAGACCCGGTTCGCCTCTAGTCTCTTCCTTCTTTCCGCGCTCCTGGCAGTGCGGCCGGTGCTGGCGCAGCGACCGGGCGCGGTGACGGATGAAACGACGGTCGGCATGCTCGCCGGGCTGCTCGCGGCCGCCGACGCCCGCCGCTTCGATCCCGCGCCGCTGCGCGAGGCGCTGAGCCACGTCAATCCCGCCGTGCGACGCCAGGGCGCGCTGGCCGCCGGGCGCATCGGCGACGCGGCGGCGATTGATCTCCTGCTGCCCGTCCTCAACGACTCGGTGCCCGGTGTCCGGACGGCCGCGGCATTTGCGCTCGGACTACTCAAGGACGCGCGCGCGATTCCCGTGTTGTTGGAAAAGGTCCGCGCCGTATCATCGACCGAACAGGGCGAGCCGCAGCTCGAGGCGGTGACGGCGATTGCCAAGATCGGCGGAGACGACGGCGCGCGCGCGCTCGCGGATATCATCGCGGGCGGATCGCCGGGGGCCTCGACGCCGGTCGTGAACGCCGCGCTGCTCGAATCGTGGCGGCTCCGCGAGCGCGCACCGGTAGCAGAATTGGTCCGCTTCACCGATGCCTCCGACGCGGCGACGCGCTGGCGCGCCCTCTATTCGCTCGCGCGTTTGCGCGCAGCCCCCGGCGCCGCGGCGCTGATCCGCGCACTCAGCGATCCGGACGCGCAGACGCGCACCGTGGCGGCGCGGGGACTCAGTAGGGCGCTGGTCGACAGCGCGCGCCTCGATGCGCGCGCAGCAATCGCCCGCTTGCGCCGGCTGCTTGATGATGCCGACACGCATATCCGCATCAATGCCCTGCGTGCGCTCGCGTCGTTCCGTGATTCAACACTCGCCGGTGCGATCGTGCCGCTCGTCGCCGATCGCGACATCGGCATCGCCGTGCAGGCCGAGACGACGCTGGGCGTGCTGCGCGGCGCCGCGGCACTCCAGGCGCTGCGTGCTCGCCTTGTCAGCAGCGTCTTTGCGGTCAAACGGCAGGCCCTCATCGCCTTGGCGCAGGCGGACAGCGGCGCCGGAGTCGCGGCGGCAGCCGCCGTCAGTGGCGATGCGGACTGGCGCTGGCGCAGCGTCGCCGCCGAGGCGTTCGCCGCCGCCCGCGCGCGCGACCGGCTGCACGGACAGCTCGCCGACACCGACGGCCGGGTCGTGGCGCAAGCACTGCAGGCGCTGCAGCGCATCGTGCCGGCGACCGATTCTGCGCTGCTCGCTCGCGCACGCGCCCTCCTCACGCATCCCGACCCAGCGGCGCGCAGCGTCGCGGCCGATATCGTCGCCCGTCATCCCAGCGTCGACGACGTCGATCTCCTGGTCGCCGCCTACCGCCGCGCCGAGGGCGATCCGTTCAACGATGCCCGCCTGTCCGCGGTCTCGGCGCTGGGCGCCATCGCCGCGACGTCGTCGACCGGCCGACTCCGCGTCGCGACCAGGTTCGTTTCGGTGACTCCACGACCCGATGACTATCTGGTGCGGCGGCTCGCCGCCGATACGCTCCCCGACACGCGCGACGCTTGGGGACCTGTCCTGCCGATCGCGACCGGCCGGACGCTGGCCGATTACCGCGATGTCGCGCGCCGCTGGTTGGCGCCGGCCCTGGGTGGTACGAACCCGCATGTCTTCGTGGAGACGGACCGCGGTACGCTCGACATCGAGCTCTTGCCGGCCGAAGCGCCGCTCACCGTCGCGGCGTTCATCGATCTCGTCAACCGTCGCTATTTCGACGGGACGCGCTGGCATCGGGTCGTGCCCAACTTCGTCGTGCAGGACGGCGATCCCCGGGGCGACGGGTGGGGCGGGCCCGGTTTCGCGATCCGCGACGAGGTCAATCCCGTCCGCTATGAAACGGGCACCGTCGGCATGGCGCTGTCGGGTCCCAACACTGGAGGAAGCCAGTACTTCATTACCCATTCCGCGCAACCGCACCTGGACGGGATTTACACCATCTTTGGTCGTGTCGTGGGGGGAGGGGGCGCAATCGTGTTGAACGCGATCGGGCAGGGCGATCGCATTCGGAGCATTCATAGATGATTGGCAGATTCCCCATGCTGAAGCATGGGCCCGATAAGACGCTGCCGTTATCGGCAGTGATTCACTGGGCACAGGTTTTAACCTGGGTCATCGGTTTGGCGATCGCCTGTCCCCCCGGCTTATCCGCCCAGTATGGCTACTTCGGGCAAAACAAGATTCAGTACCGCCGCTTTGATTGGCGCGTGCTGCGCGGCGAGCACGTCGACCTCTACTACTATCCCGAAGAGGAAGAGCTGGGCCGTGTGGCGTTGGCGTATGCGGAGGAGAGCTACGACACGCTCGAGCGGCGTTTCAACCACGCGGTCACGCGGCGCATCCCCCTGATCGTGTACGCCTCGCACACCGATTTCGAGCAGACCAACATCCTGCCGTTCATTCCGCCTGAAGGCCTGCTCGGCGTCACCGAGTTCCTGCGGCGTCGAGTGGCGCTGCCGTTCCGGGGGAGCTACGCCGAGTTCCGGCATACGATCCGCCACGAGCTGGTGCACGTGTTCCAGCTGAGCCTCGCGTCACAGACGTTCGGGCGGTACCCGCGCTTCCGGCAAACCGGGATGCCGCTGTGGTGGACGGAAGGGCTAGCGGAGTTCTTCTCGGCCGGCGAGGACAGCCGCGACGAGATGGTGCTGCGCGACATGACGATCGCGGGACATCTGCCGACGCTGCCCGACTTGACCTACGCCTTCGGCGGGCTGGTGTATCCGGTCGGCGGCTGCATCCATCGTTTCCTGGCCGAGCGCTACGGCGAGTGGCGCATTCTCGAGCTGTACAACGACATCTGGAAATATTCGAGTTTCGATGGCGCGCTTGCCGGCGTGTACGGCCGCACGATCGAGCAGCTGTCCGACGAATGGCAATACTGGATGCGGCAGCGCTACTATCCCGCCGTCGCCAGCCAGCCACCGCTGGCGATCACGGCACGCAAGCTCACCGAGCTGGCGATCAAGCCGACGGCCTATCAGCTCCCCGGTGATTCGGCCCCGTCATTTCTGTTCTTCTCGCCATCGAGCGGCTACACGACGATCTACGCGCAGAACCTGGCCGAGCGGGGGGGGGACCGCCGGCCCGTAGTGCAGGGCGAGCGCAGCGAGCAGTTCGAATCATTCCACTTCTTCGAGTCCCGAATCGACGTGAGCCCACAGGGCGTGGCGGCGTTCAGCAGCAAGTACGCGGAGCGCGACGCGCTGTTCTTCTGGGACTTGAAGAAGGCCAAGGTCGTCGGCCGCTATCAGTTTGCCGAGCTCGTGTCGATCTTGTCGCCGACCTGGGCGCCGGATGCCAAGAGCATCGTGTTCAGCGGACTGTCGGTGTCCGGGTACTCGGACCTCTATCGCCTGTGGCTCGCCGTTCCCGGCGATTCGCTGGGCGCCGGACGTCTCGAGCGGCTCACCTCGGATCGCTACGAGGATCTCGATCCGACCATCAGCCCCGACGGGCGGACCGTCGTCTTCTCTTCCGACCGGACACCCTTTGGGAGAACCGGGGCGCACAACCTGTTCGCGCTCGATCTCGCGAGCGGCGCGATCCGTTATCTGACCTATGGCGACTGGCGGGACGAAGCGCCGCGCTGGGGTGCAGGCCGGATCTACTTCGCGAGCGACCGCGACGGCACGTTCCAGGTGTACTCGATCGACTCGGTGGGAGCTGGGCGGCGCGAGACGAGAACGCTGAATGGGGCGTTCGATCCGCAGTGGGTTCCCGGCGCACACGGCGGCCTGCTGTTCGGCGGGTTTGCCGATCTCAGCTTCAATATTTATGTCGCGCCGCCGCTGGACGACGCGACGAGCACGTTTACGCTCGCGCATGCCCCTCCCGATAGTCTGCCGGCGGCCGCATGGACGTGGGGTGAGCTGTCGCACCCGCAGTACGCCCGCGCCGATGGTGCTCCCTACGAGCGGAAATTCAGTCTCGACTTCGCCGCGGGCGATGCCGCCGTTGCGCCCGGTCTCGGTTCGGCGCAGGGGGCGGTCTTCGTGTTCAGCGACCTCCTGTCCGATCACCAGCTGTTCCTCGCGCTGTCGTCGTTTCAGAGCGCCGGCTTCGGCAGCCTGGTCGACAACATCAGCGGGTCCGCGTTTTACTTGAATCAGTCGCGCCGCGTCAACTGGGGCGTGGGCGGGTTCCGCCAGCGCGGCCTGTTCTTCGAAGGCGACTTCAACTCGCTGTTCGAAGAGCGCTCCTACGGCATGTTCGCGCAGGTGCGCTATCCATTCACGCGCTTCCGCCGCGTCGTGGGTGAGTATCGCATCGAACGCTCGGATCGATTGGATCTCAGGACGGAGGACGTGACGGAGCCACGCCGCATCGGCTGGTTGGCGTCGAATTACCTGACCTACGTCAAGGACAACACGCTCTGGCTTTCCACCGGGCCGATCGACGGCGAGCGCTACAATTTCACGACCGGGCTCGTGAATGATTTGACGCACGGCCGGTTCGACTCGTGGCTCGTGTCGGCGGACTGGCGCAAGTACGTGCGCACGTCGCTGCACAGTGCCGTCGCGGTGCGCGTCCAGGGGTACGCATCCGGCGGCGAGCGGCCGCGGCGCACCAGCATCGCCGGTTCGTGGGGCTTGCGTGGCTATCCGCAGTACGGATACGTGGCGGGCACGCACGCGTGGCTCGTCAACGTCGAGTACCGGTTCCCCATCCTCGACTTCCTCACGATCGGCTTTCCGTTCGGCGCGGCGCGCTTTCCGGGCGTGCAGGGTGCGCTGTTCGTCGATTACGGACGGGCGTGGTCGAAGACGACGACGAATCGGGGCGTGCTCGGCTCCAGTGGACTCGGCTTGCGGATGCCAATCGGCCCGCCGCTCGTCCTGCGGCTCGACATCGGTTATCGACTTGGAACGACGAAGCTCGACGCGTACGGACTGCCGGCGAGCACGTCCAAGCGTCGCTTCGTCGATTTCTTCTTCGGCTTCAACTATTGACCGGGCTACGCTCCCTTTCCTACATTGCCGCCTGTGCGCTGCTCGCGGCCTGTCCGGGCTATCGCCCACCGGAGCCGCTCGTGCCGATGGCCCTGGCGCCGGCGAATCGCGACAGCGCGGCGCAGTGGGCCCGGACAACGCTGCCGCGCGCGCGGACGCTGATCCGGTTTCGGTGGCGGTACCAGGACGAGCGGGTCAAGTACGCGGGACGCGGCACGCTTCGGATCGCACCGCCCGATTCGCTGCGATTCGACTATGTGGGGCCGCTGGGCCTCGGCAGCGGAGCAGCGGTCGTCATCGGCGACTCGGTGCGGTGGGCGGATCCGGAGAAAGACTTTCGCTCGCTCGTCCCGGCGATCCCGATGTTGTGGGCGGCATTCGCGATGGCGCGGCCGCCCGCGGACGATGCCAACGTGCTCGGCACGCAGCTCGTGGATTCGGTGCGGCACACGCGGCGCGTCGTGTGGCGGTTCGCGCAGCCGGAGGACACGCTCGATTACATCGTGACTCCTCCCGACAGCGTGGATCGCAGGGCGATGCTGGAAGCCGAATGGCGGCGGCGCGGGAAAATGGTGGCGCGCAGTCGTTCCGCGCTCGACACACTGGCGCATGCCGCGAACGCGCGGGTCGAGTTCCCACAGGCTCCGGGGGGGGCCCGATTTGAGCTCACGGTGGTGGCGGTCGATACGGCGCAGGTCTTCGCGCCGGCTCTCTGGCGCAGTCGTCGCTAGTGCAGCGAGCCTGTGGCTCGCGGGCTGCCTGTACGGATTTGCGGGCGGCACGCTCCCCAACGTCAAAACGGTCGCCATCCTGCCGTTCGACAACGACACGCCCGAGCCTCGGCTGACCGCGGAGGTGAGTGAAGCCGTGCGTCAGGCGCTGGAAGGCCGCCTGGGATTGCGCGTGGCGACCGAAGCCAGGGCGGACGCGATCGTCCGCGGCCGCGTGGTGCGCTACGATCCCGACGTGCCGCAGAGCGTGCAGGCCGGCGTGGGGCAGGTGACGGTGACCAAGCGGAAAGTGCAGATCATCGTAGACGTCGAGATCGTGAACCAGCGCGAAGGGACCACGGTCTGGAAGCGTCAGGGCCTGTCCGTGGACGGTGATTACGCTCCCCCGGCGGAGCTGGAGGGACGCAAGGTGGCGCTGGCGAAGCTGGTTCAGCAGATCGTCGATGGGGCGCAGTCGCAGTGGTGAGAGTCCGCGCCACCCGACGCGGCGTCACGTCCAGCGGCTGCCTGCTCTCGCTGCTCATCCTCGTCGCAGTGCTGTACTACGGCGTGAACATCGGTGAGGTGTATTTCCACTACTATCGGCTGCTCGATGAAATGCAGACGGAAACACGCATCGCATCCGGACTCGACGATGGGACGATCCGTCGCCGCATTCAGGCGGCCATCGAAGAGATCGGTCTTCCCGATTCCGCGGGCGGCCGCCAGCTCCAGATCCGCCGCAGTGCCTCACCGCGCGAGATCGTCATCGAAACGCGCTACAGCGAAGTGGTGTCGCTGCCCTTCTTCAATCACAGCTTCTCCTTCCACCCCCGAGCCGCGCAGCCGCTCTGAACACGGCCGCGAAGCTCCGTACGCCCGAGGCCGCCGCGCGCTGGCGCGCCACCCAGGGGCGGGTCGTTTTCACCAACGGCGTCTTTGATCTGCTCCATACGGGGCACGTCGCGCTCCTCGAGGCGGCCCGTGCCGAGGGCGACGCATTGATCGTCGGCGTCAACCGCGATGCCTCCGCGCGGCGCCTGGGCAAGGGGCCGGACCGGCCGGTGGTCGCCGAGGGTGAACGGGCACGGTTGCTTGCCGCACTGGCGGCGGTCGATTGCGTCGTGCTGTTCGATGAGGACACGCCGCTCGCGTTGATCCGCACGCTGCGTCCGGATGTGCTGGTGAAGGGCGCCGATTATGCCGTCGAGGCGATCGTCGGGGCGAAGGAGGTGGAAGGGTGGGGGGGCCGGGTCGTGCTGGTGCCGCTCGTCAAGGACCAGTCCACGACGCGGTTGCTCGAGCGGCTGCGGCGCCGTTGATGAAGCTGCTCGTCGGCACGCGCAGCCCCGGAAAGACGCGCGAGATTCGCGAGCTGTTCGTCGGCCTGCCGTTTGAGATTTCGTTTCCTGCCGACCGGCTGCTCGAGCCGCTCCCCGAAGAAGCCGATCTCGAGCGCGCCACGAGCTACGTGGAGAACGCCGTTGCCAAGGCCCGCTATTATGCCACGCGCGGCGGGTTACCCGCCGTGTCAGATGACTCGGGGATAGAAGTGGACGCGCTGGGCGGTGCGCCCGGACCGCGCTCCGCCCGTTGGTCGGCAACCGGTTCGGACGTCGAGAACAATGCGCTGCTGCTCGAACAGCTGGCGGGGGTGCCTGAGGGCGCGCGGACCGCGCACTATCGCTGCGTCGTGGCTTTTCTCGCGACGCCGAGCAGCGTCCCGGAGATCGTCGAAGCGACCTGCGACGGGTTTATCCTGACCGAGCCGCGCGGTAGCGGGGGCTTCGGCTACGATCCGCTCTTCTTCTCACCGGAGCTGCACATGAGTTTCGGGGAGGCAGCGCCGGCCGCGAAACACCGCGTGTCCCATCGGGGCCGTGCGTTCAGGGCGTTGATTGAGGTTTTGCTCCGGCGTTCGAGCTAGTAGCTTTTCCTCGGCGTCTCGGCATCTCGGCGCTTGGGCGTCTTGTCGTTAGCGGGGTGTGGCGCAGTCCGGTAGCGCGCCTGGTTTGGGACCAGGAGGTCGCGGGTTCGAATCCCGCCGCCCCGATTGGACTTACGCGATTATGGGAAGGCGTTGTCCTAACTCTTGTACCAACTGTGGTGCGGTTCACTTGGCCTCGCGCAGTTCCGCTGGTTCGCTCACCACACGATACACGGTTTCGGGGTCCGCCTGCTGGTAGATCGTCTGCAGGCAGGTGGGATCACTCCAGCCGCCCGCAGCCATCACGTCCTGAATCGGGTGGTGCTTGCGCTCGGTGCCCCATTTTCTCCTGAACGCATGCCAGAGCGTACCGCTCTGCTTGGGCAGTCCGGCCAGTTGCTCGGCGCGTTCCAGCCAGTCGGAAACGAGATCCTTACCGACCGGCTTCGTCGGGTCCGATGCTTTCGGGAATAGGTACGCCGCACCGATACCAGGCCGTTCGCTGAGGATGCGATCGATCGTTGCCCGTGTTGTCGCGTTGAGCGGCGCCGCAAACGCCTTAGCCATTTTGTCCGTTTCGCCGGGCCATTGAATCGCACCGTGTGGCCGCGTTTTTGAGCGCGCGAGCCGCAGGTCCTCATAGCGCAGCTGGCACACGGCGCTAATGCGGCGCGCCGTGCCGTTCACGAGCTCCAGCAATTCGCGGAAGTACGACCGCACTGGTACGCGCTTTTTGTTCCGGCGCACGTCCATGAGCACCTGATCCGCGACCGCAAGAAGGGCCTCGTAGCGATCCTGCGTTGCGACAGGACGCCGCGGGTTCTGCTCGTGGGGAATCGCGAAGCCGCGTGCGGAGTTCTCTTGCAGCAGGTAATGCCCGTCTGCGTCGCGTTCTTTCGTCGCCCAATTCAGCACCCACATGAGCCATTTGCAATCGTTCTCGACCGTGCGGGTTCTGACGGGTTTCCGCGTTGGGTTGCCCTCATCGTCCTTCTCAGGGACCGGCTTCCCCTGTGCGTCGATCTCGCCGCTCGCGCGGGCGCGAATGAATCCCCGCCACTCACTCGGTGTGAGCTTCGACAAATCCTTATCCGCGCCAAGCCAGCGCGTCCACATCGCGCTCGCCCGCGTGTCGAGCTCCTGCGACGATTCCCCTTTGTCGGGTTTCGTCTCCGTGACGTAGCGCGCGAACACCCGCGCCGCGGTGGGAACCGGATCAAGGGCGCCCGACGTGCCGGCGCGCAGTTTCTCGGCTTCGGTGCGGGCCCACTCTTTCGCCCGCTCCTTGTCGGCATGCTGGAGCGAGACATCGCGGTAGCGCGGCCCGTCGTCGCGATACGGGAGGACGGGCAAGCGCGCGTAGAGCGTGCCCCCGACGCGGCGCTCCTCGACCCGCACCCGGAAGCCATACTGACCGAATGCCTCCGCCCACAACTTGCGACGTTTATTCATTGGAGTAACCACCCTTTCCGAATGCTCTTGCGAGCGCGTTCCAGTTCTTCCGTAATGGCACGCAAGCCGACGAGTGCGTGCGCGAGCGCCTCATCGGCTTCAAACCGCGCCTCGCACGCCTCGCACATCCCAGTCGTTTCCTCGCCCGGTATCTCGGGGGCGATTCCCAGGACCTTGCCGCACCAGCCGCACCGACGAATGGCCATCCGGGGAATATAGTTGAAACGACTATATGCGCTATAGCTATATGAGGTTATCTTCAAGGCTATGACAGCCGCGCAGTTGCGGGTCGCCT
>DATGVC010000245.1:0-10015 GCA_035300745.1 Gemmatimonadales bacterium
GCGGGCAATACCGCCATCGACGCCGTCACGCAGGCCAAGCGACTCGGCGCGGCGACGGCCACGATCGTGTATCGCCGCGGCGAGGCCGATATGCCCTGCTATCACTACGAATACGAGCTCGCCAAGCGCGACGGGTGCGGCTTCCGCTTCAACGCCGCGCCGCAGCGGATCATCGCCAACGGATCCGGTGCGGTCGCGGGGGTCGAGGTGCGGACCTCCAACGGTAGCGAAACCATTCCGTGCGACATGGTGATCGTCGCGATCGGACAAGGAGAAAGAGGCTTGGTGGTGCCGCACGACGATCCAAGAGTCTTTACCGGCGGCGATTGCGCCAACGGTGGGGCGGAGATCGTCAATGCCGCCGCCGAAGGTGTCGCGGCGGCGAAGAAGATAAATGATATGCTGGAGCGTACCCATGGCTGATCTAAGAACCAACTTCGCCGGGATCCAATCCCCGAATCCTTTCTGGCTCGCTTCCGGGCCACCGACCAACACCTACGGGCAGGTCGCCAAGGCGTTCGATCAAGGCTGGGGCGGCGCGGTCTGGAAGACCATCGGCGAGCCGATCATCAACGTCTTTTCGCGTTACGGCTCGGTCGATCTCGGTCCGACGCGCATGATGGGCTTCAACAACATCGAGCTGATCACCGACCGGCCTACGCCCGAGAACCTCAAGGAGATCGCCGAGGTCAAACGCAACTATCCGAAGCATGCCGTGATCGCGTCGCTGATGGTCGAGTCGAAGCGGGAAGCCTGGCACGAGATGGTCAAACAGACGCAGGACACGGGCGCCGACGGCATCGAGCTGAACTTCGGATGTCCCCACGGCATGAGCGAGCGCGGGATGGGCAGCGCCGTGGGCCAGGTGCCCGACTACACCTGCCAGATCGTCGAATGGGTCAAGGAAGTCGCCACCATTCCGGTGATCGTGAAGCTCACGCCGAACGTCACCGATATCACGTACATCGCTCGCGCGGCGGTCAAAGGCGGCGCCGATGCGCTGTCATTGATCAATACGATCAACTCGATCGTGGGCGTCGATCTCTCGACGTTCGAGCCGCAGCCCTCCGTGGCCGGCAAGTCGAGCCACGGCGGCTACTGCGGGCCTGCCGTCAAGCCGATCGCGCTGCACCTCGTCTCGGCGGTCGCCGCGGACCCCAGCGTGAAGATTCCCGTTTCCGGGATCGGCGGCATTGCGTCGTGGCGTGACGCCGCAGAGTTCATCGTCCTCGGTGCCGGCTCGCTGCAGGTGTGCACCGCCGTGATGCACTATGGGTTCCGGATCGTGGAGGACCTGATCGACGGGCTGTCGAACTGGATGGACGAGGGCGGGCACCGCACGCTGGCCGACGTGCGGGGGCGTGCCTTGCCGCGTGTCACGAAGTGGGAGGAGCTCGATCTCAACTACCACCTGCTCGCCCACATCGATCAGGACAAATGCATCAAGTGCGAGCTGTGCTGGACCGCGTGCGAGGATGGCGCGCATCAGGCGATCCGGCGCCTGGAGAGGAAGAACGGCGGTCCGGTTGTGGAGATCATCGAGGAAGCGTGCGTGGGTTGCAATCTCTGCGCGGCGGTGTGTCCCGTGCAGGATTGCATTACGATGGAGCGGGTGCCGAATGACTATCCGCCCGTCACTTGGAAGGAGTACGCTGCCGGAAAGGGGAGGCTCGCGCCGCGGTCGGAGCACTTTCACACGGCGACGTGGAGTAAGAGCCGCTAGAGCCTGCCCGGAGGCGCAACCGGCGGCACCGCAACCTGCTCGGGTTCGGGCGTAAAATCCTCGCCCGGATTGATGAACCGATCGCGCTCGAAATTGTATTGCTTGTCGTAGAGCTGCCGGTACCGCCCATTCGCGGCGAGCAGCTCGTCGTGAGTGCCGCGCTCCACGATCTGCCCCGCCTCGAGCACGAGAATCTGATCGGCGCTGCGAATCGTCGAAAGCCGGTGCGCAATCACGAACGTCGTGCGCCCGCGGCGCAACGCCCGCAACCCGTCCTGGATCTTGGCTTCGCTCTCGGAGTCGAGGCTCGAGGTCGCCTCGTCCAGCACCAGGATCCGGGGATCGGCGAGAATCGCGCGCGCGATCGAAATGCGCTGCCGTTGGCCGCCCGAGAGCTTGACGCCCCGCTCACCCACCACCGTGTCGTACTTCTCCTCGAACTGCTCCACGAACTCGTCGCAATGCGCGATGCGCGCCACGGCCTCGATCTCCCGCCGCGTCGCATGAGGCCGCGCGAAGGCGATGTTCTCGGCAATCGTGCCGTCGAACAGGAAATTGTCCTGCAGCACCACACCCAGCTGCGTGCGGTAGTCGGCCAGCGGCACGGTCGCGAGATCGCGTCCATCCACGAGCACCCTGCCCCTTTCGGGCCGATTGAACGCCAGCACCAGCCCGATGAGCGTGCTCTT
The DNA here is from genome assembly GCA_035300745.1 of Gemmatimonadales bacterium. GTDB lineage: Bacteria > Gemmatimonadota > Gemmatimonadetes > Gemmatimonadales > GWC2-71-9 > 20CM-2-65-7. The sequence continues at coordinate 2,413 of DATGVC010000245.1, forward strand.
TCCGGATCCGGAGGAGCCGACGAGTGCCGTGGTCGAGCCGGGTCTGGCATGGAACGACACGTCTTTGAGCACGGGGACACCCGGCTTATAGGCGAACGTGACGTGCTCGAACGCGACGTCGCCGTGCACCGCGCCGAGCGGCGCGCGCTGGGCATCTTCCGCGTCTTCGGTCGTCATCCGACGCAGCTCGTAGATCCGGTCGAGTCCGGCAAACGCTTCGGTGATCTGCGTGCCGATCGACGCGATGTTGATCAGCGGCAGCGCGACGAGCCCCACGAAGAAAACGTACTGAACGAACTGTCCCAGCGTCATCGATTGCGAGAGGACCGCTCGGCCGCCGACAAGAATCATGACGACCGAGATGGCGCCGATCACGAGCTGCGCAAACGCGCCGACGCCGGAGACGCCTGTCATCGTCGTCGCCACGTTGCGGAACAGGCGGTGGGCGCCGCGTGCGAACACCAGCCGCTCGCCGCGCTCCGACCGGTAGGCCTTCACGATCCGAATGCCACCCAGCGATTCGGCGAGGCGACCGGTCACCTCGGCGTTGAGCTTGCCCCGCTCGCGAAACAGGGGGCGCAGCTTGGAGAACGCGTAGGCCATGCCCGCGCCGAACACCGCCAGCACGAGAATCGAGATCGCCGTCAGCTTCCAGTTCAGCCAGAAGAGCACGCCCAGCGCGATAGTGGCGGTGACCAAACCTCCGACCAGCTGCACCAGTCCCGTGCCGACCAGATTTCGGATGCCCTCCGCATCGGTCATGATCCGCGAGATCAGGATGCCGGTTTTGGTGGAGTCGAAGAACGAGATCGGCAAGCGCAACACGAATGCCTGTATGGATTTGCGCATGTCGGTGATGGCGCGTTGGGCGGCGACGCCGAGGATCTGCGACAGGCCGAACGACGTCACCGCCTGCACGATCGCCGCAACGCCGACCGCTGCCGCAATGATGCCCAAGAGGTCCGCGCGTTTCTGCCCGACAACCTGGTCGATGATGTACCGCGACGACCACGGCAACACGAGACCCGCCAGCCGGCTGACCATCATCAACGTGAGACCGATGGCGAGCCGGCTGCGGTGCTGCCAGACGAGCCGCCGCGCCTCGCGCCAGGCGTTTGCGTAATTGGGTTTTGGCTTCTTGTCCGCCACGGCGAGAAGCTTACCTGGTCCTGGAAGGCCTTACCAGGAGTCCGGTCGTGGAGACGCGCACTTCGTATGTCGCGCCAGCGGGCGCTGTTGCGCCAATGAACGTCGCCGAGCCGTACTCCGCATCCACAAACGGCCGCAGGATCCAGTAGTGCCGCGCCAGATCGAACGCGTCGAAGGGCTTCTTGGCGGCCAGCGAATACACCGTGCGCTCCAGCGTCTGCTCGTCGCTGAGCGCCTGATAGCGTCCCGAAATGCGGTCGAGCTCATAGACCGTTTCGAGTCCGAGCAGCGTCCCAATCGGCCGCCACTTCAAGACATGCGCGTCGACGTATACGGCGTCGCCGGCAAGATCGAACATATGCAGGCTCTGATCGGGCAACGTTACGGTCGCGCGGAAGCGCTGTGGGCCGAGCCGCTCGGTCTTGATCGTCGCGGCCAGTGCCTCCTCGGTGAAGGCTCGATACCCATGTATCCCGACGGTAATGGCGCCGAGCAGCATACTGGAAGTGAGCAATAACGCCGACGCGAGAAACCCAACAAGGGAGCTCAGGCGGCGACGGTTCCGCCATGCGGATGCCGAGACGTAGATCAGCGCGACCGCGAACAGCGTGAACGCGACCATGACGAGTCGCAGAATGCCAGTCATACCCTACACGTTATATGTGACCTGCCTCTGGCGCGAATTCCGCCTCCTCGCCACCTTGTCGGCTCACCGAACAGAACGGCACATGAAGCGCTCCAGATGGATCACGGTGGCGGTCGTCGCGGCGGTGATTGCGCTCTTCTTCTATATGTCCACCGCGCGCGCCAACCAGGAATGCACCGTCTGCGTGGACTTTCAGGGTCGCTCGAACTGCGCCACCGCGGCGGGAGCCACCGTCGCCGAGGCCACACAGACGGCCCAGAGCACCGCCTGTGGACCCGTGGCGAACGGGATGAACGAGACCATCGCCTGCGGCAACCGTGCACCCGTGTCGGTCCAGTGCCGGAGCCGGAGAGGCTAGGTGAGCGGTTTTTCGATTCCGCGTGTACCCATGCCTGCGACGCTGCTCCAGACTGCGGGTGGCAAACGCGAGGGCGAGATCTACGTGATGGAACGGGTACCCCAACATGCCGGCCACGAAACCCCGCTCGATATGCTGAATCGCGCGGAGGGATGGTTTCCCTTCCGGCCCAAGGGCAACGGGGGGGGCATCGGCGTGCTGCTGGTGGCGAAGGCGCGTACCGTTTCTCTCACCGTGCCCCTGACCGAGCCTGAAGACGCCGCTCGACTCTCGGCGGCCAAACAGGCCCGCCTCGAGGTGACGCTGGCGGATGGGACGCAGCTGAACGGGCGGGCGACGCTGGAGCTGCCCCAGCACCATGCGCGGGTGCTCGACTATCTCAATGCCGCGGCCGAACCGTTCTTCGCCCTCACGACCGACGATGGGGTGCATCTCGTGAACCGCGCGCATGTCTTGTACGCGCGCCCAGAGGACTGATTCATGCCGGCACGGCTCGATCCCTTCGTCGAAGTGATGCTGCGCGAGCGCGCCGATCAGCTGTATCTGCTGCCCGACGAGCCCGTCACCCTCGTGAAGGACGGCAAGCCGCGCAAAGTCTCCAAGCAGCCCCTCACCGATCAGCACATCTACGCGCTCATGGTCGAAGTCGCCCCGCCGGAGGCGGCGGATAAGATCGACCAGCACTCGGAGACGGAGTTCGACTACGCGGCGGGCAACGGCTTGGTCCGCGTGAGAATCGTGCCCGAGGCGGGCCGGCTCACGGCGGTGATCTCCGCGGTTCGCCGGGAATCGCAGGAGGAAGTCGCAGCGCCGGTTACCCAGTCATCCGGCGCGGAGACGACCGCCAAGCGTCCAGCCGTACAACCGGCAGCCCGCCCCGCCCCCACCGCCCCCACCGCCCCCACCGCGGCGAAGCCGGCTGTGCCCGCGAAAGCGCCGCGGGCGTCCGTGATCGCCGCCGCGCCCATGGTCGAGACTCCGGTCGCGGCGCCTGGCCAGCTGCCGGGGGAGTTCGCGTCGTCCGAGTACGAGGCGGCGGAGCAACGCCTGGGGAAACTGCTGCGCGCACTCGTACAGTCCCACAGCTCGGATCTGCATCTCCGCGTCGGCGAGCCGGCGGTGTTCAGGACGCACGGCGACATCAAGCGGCAGTCGGGGCCGGCACTGAGCGTTAACGACCTCGAATTGCTCGTGCTCTCGATCATGCCGGAACGCAACCGCGGTGAATGGATTGAGACGGGCGATACCGATTTTGCCTACGAGATCCCCAACCTCGCCCGCTTCCGCGTGAACGCCGCACGCGACCGCAAGGGACCGGTCGCCGTGTTCCGCGTGATCCCGGCCAAAGTCGTGTCGGTCGAAGAAATGGGGTTGTCCGAGGAGGTGCAGAAGCTGTGCCACCTCAAGAAAGGGCTGGTTCTGGTCACCGGTCCCACCGGCTCCGGCAAGTCCACGACGCTGTGCGCGCTGATCGATCTCGTCAATCGCACGCGCTCCGATCACATCATCACGATCGAGGATCCGATCGAGTTCGTGCACGAGAACAAGAAGTGCCTGATCACGCAACGCCAGGTGCACCTCCATACCGAGAGCTTCAGGACCGCCTTGCGCGCCGCGCTACGGGAGGACCCCGACATCGTGCTGGTGGGCGAAATGCGCGACCTCGAGACGATCGCCATCGCGATCGAGACCGCGGAGACGGGCCATCTGGTCCTCGGCACGCTGCACACCACCACGGCGGCGTCGACCGTGGACCGGATGATCGATCAGTTCCCCGCCGACCGGCAGGCGCAGATCCGCGTGATGCTCTCGGAGTCGCTCAAGGGCGTGATCTCGCAGACGCTGTGCAAGAAGGTGGGCGGTGGCCGGGTCGCGGCACGGGAAATCCTGCTCACGACGCCGGCCATCTCCAACCTGATCCGCGAGGGCAAGACGTTCCAGATCCCTTCGATCATTCAGACGAGCCGCAAGCTCGGCATGAATACGCTGAACGACGCGCTGCTCGAGCTCGTCGAAAAGAAGGTGATCGAGCCCGACGAGGCCTACATGCGTTCCGTCGAGAAAGCCGGCCTCGTCGCCAGTCTCAAGGCGAAAGGCTTCAAGGTCACGCTCACGAGCGAATCGTCTTAGTCGCGTCGTCCCACGTCACGGTCGTGCGCCGGAAGTACGCCTCGTTCGCCATGTGACACGCCAGCGCGGCGTGGTGGCCGAACACCACGTCCTCGACCACCGGTTTCCGCGTCCGCACCGCTTCGAAGAAATTCCACAGATGCGGCCGGGTGTCGTCGAAGTCCGGAGTGCTGAAGGTCACGGTTTCGGACAAGGGCGGTGCCTGGCCCGCTTGCAGATCGTGGTCCTTGTGCCATTGCGCCTGGTACGCGTCCCGTAGCGCGTGCGGGTAACTGCCGGTGTAATAGCTGGGCCACTGATCTTTCCCGCTCTGCGGCGAAAACGTCAGCGTGTTGCCGGATACCTCGAGAACTCCATTCGATCCCTGGATACGGTATTGCTCGGGCATCTCCGTCCCAAGATTCAGTCGCATGTACACGGGGAGATCGGTAGCGCCGTAGTAGTAGATCGTCGCATGCACGTCGGGCATGTTGCGCCCGTCTTTCCAGCGCCGGATGCCGCCCACCGCCGCCGCCTGCTTCGGCGGTTCGTTGATGCCGAGCATGAACTGCATGCCGCTGATCAGGTGGACGAGGAGATCGCCCGCGACGCCGGTGCCGTATTCCTTCCAGCAGCGCCACCGCGCAAAGATATTCGGATCGAGCGGGCGCTTCGGCACGTCGTTCTGCCAGGCATCCCAGTCGAGGGTCTTTAGCGAGAGGTCGGGCGGCGGCGGATACTCCCACGCGCCCGTCGGATCGTTTCGGCCCAGCCAGCCTTCGACGAGCGTCAGGTCACCCAGCATCCCCTGCGCGACCATCTCCTTGGCCTTGGCGCAAATCTGCGAGCTGACCCGCTGCGAGCCGACCTGCAAAATGCGCCCGCTCTTCTTCACGGCATCTACCATCGCGACGCCGTCGGCAGGGGTGTGCGACATCGGCTTCTCGATGTAGATGTCCTTCCCCGCGCTCACTGCCTCCACGACCATGCGGCGGTGCCAGTGATCGGGGACCGCTGCGACGATGCAATCGATGTTCTTATCGTCGAGCAGTCGTCGATACTCACGCGTGGTGGGGAGATCGGGCCGCACGATTTCCTTGGCCAACGTGTGGCGGCCGTCGTAGAGGTCGGCCGCGGCGGCGCACGTCACGCCCGGCAACCGAATCGACGTCCCAAGAAGGCCGGAGCCCTGCATCCCCACACCCACCATCCCGAAGCGGACGGTGTCGCTGGGGGCGACCGCGCGGAACTTGAACGGCTGGGCAGCGAGCGAGACACCGGCGGCTGCGGCGCTCAGCTCGAGGAATTCACGGCGAGACCAGGTCGGTTTCTTCATGGCGTCTCCTGAGATGCGGGTTTGAGCTGACAATTATGCCTGCGCGGCGGGAAGTGAGCCACCGACGGCATCCACTTCTCGCCCCAATGCCAGGATCTCTTCCCGAATCGCTCGTCGCTCAGCCGTCAGGCGCAGGAACGCGCGGCGGCGAAAGAGGAAGATGCTCAGCGCTCGCGTCGCGCCAATCACGCGATCGAGCCGCTCCGCGAACTGCAATGCCACGTACCCCGTCAGGGGCAGCGCCGGCGCCACCAGCGCCGCGGCCCACGGTCCCCGCCACAGCCACACCGCGAAGGCGATCGCGCCCCACGTCAAAGGAAAGAGCAAGGCGGCGCTGAGCAGTTTGACCGTCGCGAGCGCGTCTTCCTTCTCCTTCGTCATGCCGGTGGCGACCCAACCAACGACCCGGTATGCCGGGTAATGGACCACCATCCCGACAAGCGCCACAGGGAGTCCGATGATCAGGAATAGCGCGCTCTTCACGGTGTACGCGATAACGCGTATCCACCCGTAACTCCGCGGCGCGAGCTCTTTTGGGTCCAGACCCGCGGCTGCGAGTGCCGCTGCATGGCGCTCGAGCCGCTCCCGGAGCGCCGCAGCGCGTTCGGGCCATCGGTGACGCACCACCTCATATCCCGCGAGGAGCCGGCGGCGTTGCGCGAACTCGTCCTCGAGCGACACCGGCGCTGGCGGCACGTCGTCCGCCGCGGTGAAAATGCGTTGCGCGCGCGCGACGAGCCCGTGCACCTCCGCTTCCTCAGCCTCGAGCGTGACGGCACGCAGCGCGCTCCCGAGCCGCTCGGTGAGCTGCTGCACCGGCCCCGATGGCGGCTCGGCTCCCGGCTGCATCGCGATTCGCTCCACCGGGAACGGATCTCCGAAATGGAGCAGCGCGGCGCTGCGGAACGTTTGCTTCGCCCGGTAATACAGTCCCGCCGGCACGATCTCGAGCGCCAGGCGCTGCGGCAACGCCGCGGCTGCGCCCAGCGCGATGCGGGCGGTGCCCGTCTTGAGCGGCCGTAGCTTCGGATCGCTGTGCGAGGTGCCCTCCGGGAAGATGGCGATCGTGCCGCCACGCACCAGGACGGCACGCGCCGTCTCGAACGTCTGCGCATTCTTCGCAGGTTCGGACCCCGCATCCTGGCGGCGGTGGACGGGGATCGCCTCGAACGCGCGCGCGATCGCGCCGATCACCGGTATACTGAAGAGCGGGGCTTTCGCGAGGAAGGATACGCGGCGGGGCGCAAGACACAGGAGACACGCGGGGTCGATGAGCCCATTCGGATGGTTGAGCACGAAAATGACGGGCCCTTCGGGTAGGACGCGTTCGGCTCCTGTGACTTCGATGCGGCGGAAAAAGATCCGCAGCACCAGCCGGAGCAGCGGGGTGAGCAGCGTCCTCATGCCACTACCGCGGCTGCCGTTCGCGACTCGCGCCACGCCCCGTACGTCCAAATCAGACCGCTGACGAAGATCGCGACGGGAATGATCAGCACCGCCTGGCCCAGCGAGCGGGCGTCGGAGATCGCGCCGACCAGCGCCGGCGAGGGCACGTCCCCCAGGAGGTGAATCGTGAAGATGCTCAACGCCACGGCCGTCGCGCGCACGTGAGGCGACACCGCATTGACGATGGCTGAATTGAGCGGTCCCGTGGAGGCGAACAGGCACAGCTCCGCGACCACGATCGCAATCCAGTAGAGGGCAGGCGCGGATGCGGCCAGGGCGACAAGCGTGAGCGGCGCCGCGACGAGCGTGACCACGCCCGCCAGCCACATGTAGGCCTGCTTCGAAACGCCCAGCAGCCGGTCACCCACCCAACCGCCGCCATAGGTGCCGAGGAATCCGGTCACCACGACGATCGCGCCGAACTGAACGGTGGCCTGCGCCTTCGGGATGCCGCGCACGCGCTCGAGAAACGACGGCATCCAGAACGCGAGGGCACCGATCGCGAAGGTGTAGGCGGCGTAACCCAGGACCGCGAACATGTAGGGACGATTGCGCAGCA
>DATGVC010000246.1:0-3762 GCA_035300745.1 Gemmatimonadales bacterium
ACGCCGAGATTGTTGTGCGCCCCCGCGTCCGACGGATCGATCCGGCGGGCGAAGGACCTCAACACCGTGAGGTCGCGCTCTGATACGATCAAGTCAATCGAATGGCGTCGAAAATGGCCTTGAGAGACGCCAGGTCGGGCAGAAGCAGGAAGTGGCCGCGCAGCCCGTCTTGCGCATCGATGTTGAACTCGGTCTCGACGCAAAACACGAAGTCCCGGTCGTGCCCAAAGTTCAGGTACGTCGTCGTGAGGACGGCGGCGGAGAGATCCACGACCAGGCTCGGAACGGAGGGCAACAGCAGCATCCCCATGAACTCGGAGAGCGCGTTCATGTAGGCGCCGGACAGAATGTTGCCGGCCTCCTTGATGCACGACTGCTCGATGGTTTCGAAGGACTTGGTGGTCCCGAGCGGGCGCTTGAGCAGCATGTCGCACAGCTGCCGGCCGACGGGCTCGGGGAACAGCAACAGCGTGCGACCGGTCAGATCGCCGAGCATGTGCATGAGGACGGCGGCGACGACCTCCTGCGGATCGCCGATCAAGCCCGGGACCTCTTCCAGCCGCGCGATGTTGATCTCGGGCACGGAGATCATGATGCGCCGGTGCGTGAGCTGCGAGAGTGCGGTGGCGGCGTGACCCGCCCCGATGTTCGCCACCTCTTTGAGCGCGTCGAGCTGCAGCGCCTTCAGATCACGGACGTCTTCCATGCCCTCTCCCTAGACCAGTCCGGCGGAGTCGAGGATCAGTGCGGGCACGCCATCGCCCATGATCGTGGCGCCGCTGAACACGGGCAGCGTGCCCTGCGGCGCGTCGAATCCTTTCACGACGATCTCCTGCTGGCTCAACATCCCGTCCACCACAATCCCGGCCCGTCGCTCTCCCATTTCCAGCACGATCACTGGGCGGCGCGGGGGCGGTGCCGGGGCGCCGCCGTTCGTACCGAGAAGTTTTCTGAGGTCCACCAGCGGCACCACGCGGTCGCGCAGCACGATCGCATCGCGGCCTTCCATCGTCGTCAGCGGCGTCGTCCCGTACTCGACCGTCTCGGCGACGTACGTCAGTGGCAGTGCGTAGCGCTCGTGGCCGACCGCGGCGATCAACGCGCGCACGATCGCCAGCGTGACCGGGAGCCGCAGCACGAACGCGGTGCCCTTCCCCGGCTCGGTGCGAATTTCGACGGAGCCGCCCAGGGCGCGAATGCGCGTCATGGCGACGTCGATACCCACGCCGCGGCCGGAGACATTGGTCACGGCTTCCGCCGTCGAGAATCCGGGCCGCGCCAACACCCGCAACAGCTGATCGTCCGAGAGCGACTCGACGTGCGGTCCGACGATGCCCTCGCGCTTCGCCTTCTCGAGGATTTTCACACGATCGATCCCGCGGCCGTCGTCCGAGATGCTGATCGCCACGCTCGACCGCTCCCGCACCGCCGCCAGGACGATCTCGCCTTCCGGATCTTTTTGGTGGCGTTTGCGCTCGGCGGGCGGCTCGATCCCGTGATCGACGGCGTTGCGCAGCAGGTGCACCAGCGGATCGCCGAGGGCGTCGAGGATTTCGCGATCGAGCTCGATCTCCTTCCCCTCCACCCGGAAGGAGACCTGCTTGTCGAGCTGCCGCGCGACGTCGCGCACCAGCCGCGGGAAGCGGTCGAACACCTGCCACACCGGCGTCATCCGCGCCTGAATGATTTCGTTTTGCAGATCAGCCGACAGGCGCGAGATCTGGATCGCGACCTCATCGATCTGCGGATCCTGTCCCACCCAGCGCGCCGCGAGCTCGTTCAGGCGGCCGCGCTCAGTCACGAGCTCGCCAATCAAATCCATCAGGGTGTCGAGGCGACGCAGGTCCACACGGATGTGGCGACTGCGTCCGCCCCCGGCGACGCTTTCGGCCGGGCTCACCTGGCTCTCATCCGCGCCAGCGCCGAAGGTCACACGCTCGACGTCTCCTACCGAGCGAACGGCCGCCTCGATCTCGGCTGGCGCAACGGCAGTATCGAGCTCGAACATGAACCGGCCATCGAAGTCTTCCGACTCGAACGCCGCAGGGGACGGCTGCACACGCTGAACCGCGCCCAGGGTCTTCACCTTGCGAATGACCAGCATCGCACGCCCGCCCTTGAGGGGCGCTTCTGGCCGTATAGCGACGTGGACGACACGGCCTGACTTACTCGGCGCAGCAGACACAGCAGACGCCTCAGGGAGACTCGAGGAGTCAGGGGACTCAGACTGCTCAGGCGATTCAGAAAACACACGCGCGAGAGCGCTTGGCTGAGCGGCGGGTTTCGTCTGTTGCGCGACCCGATCGATGTCGGCGAGGATCGCGAGATCGGCTTCACGCTCGCGGCCCGCAACGGCGAGCCCGACCGTTTTCTCGAGCGCGTCGGTCGCGCGAAACAGCAGCTGAATGATGTCGTCGCCGGGCGGGCGACCGCTGCGGCGCAGATGGTCGAGCATGTTTTCCATGCGGTGCGCGAGATCGGCGATGCGGCCGTAGCCCATCGTCGCTGCCATGCCCTTGATCGTGTGGACCGCACGGAACAGCCCGCCCACCGGTTCGGGCGAGCCCCGATTGCGCTCCCAGTCGAGCAGCAACTGATTGCAGGCACTCAAGTGCTCGCGGCTCTCGGCCAGGAACAGCTCGGCGTACTGCGACAGGTCCATTGCTATCCCAGGACGCGCTGGACGGCTTCGAGGACGCGGGATGGCTGGAACGGCTTGACGACGAAATCCTTTGCGCCCGCCTGGATGGCTTCGACGACCAGCGCCTGTTGGCCCATCGCGCTGCACATCAGGATCTTGGCGTCGGGGTCGTGCTTGACGATCTCGCGGACGGCGTCGATGCCGCCCATGTCGGGCATCACGATGTCCATCGTGACCAGGTCCGGCTTGAGCTGCCGATACTTCTCGACGGCCTGCGTGCCCGTCTCCGCCTCGCCGACGACCTCGAATCCGGCTTGCGCCAGGATATCCGTGATCATCGTGCGCATGAAGATGGCGTCGTCACAGACGAGAACCGTGTGGCTCACTGCTCGCTCCTTAAGAAGTCAGAATCGGGCCCAACAGGGCCGCGACGTCCAGCACAATGAACAGCTCACCGTTCCGCCGGCCGACGGCTCGCACCAGTATGGGGTCGACGCCGGGAAGACCTTTGCGATCTTCCAACGTGGTCTCGCCGGTCCCTCCGCCCCCCGTCAGCATGTCCAGCACCTCGTCCACCGTAAAGCCAAGCAGTTTTCGTCCCTCTCCGTTTCCCGCGTCCTCGCCTCTGCCCAGCTCGAGGATGAGCGTCGAGCCAGTCGCGCCTGCTTCTGGGGATGGCGTTGGGGAGAGGGGCGGGAGGCCCAGAGCACGCCACCCTTCCACGACCGTCACCAGTGTGCCGCGGACATTCACGAGCCCCGCCACGACCGGGGGCGCGCCCGGGATACGCGTCGTTGGGAGGCGCGGGAGAATCTCCCGCACTTGGTCCACCTCGGCCGCGCACGCCAGTGTTCCCACGCGGAACACGAGCAAGCGGGCGGAGACGAGGCTTCCGTCAGTCATCGGATGCGAAGAAGCCAAGATACTGCAGCGGGTTAGGCTGAGCAAGCAAATTTGCGGCGCCCCCCCCCGCCGCCTCGGCGAGCGCGGGACGCAAGTCGTCCGGCCATTCCGACGTCAGCGTGAGCGGCACACCCGTCACAGGATGCGCGAATGAAAGGGCGGCGGCGTGCAACAGCTGGCGCGGCGCCAGCGCCTCGAGGCGTTCCGCTTCGTGTCGC
>DATGVC010000247.1:0-8897 GCA_035300745.1 Gemmatimonadales bacterium
CGATACCTCCGGCGAAGAACACCGCGTGAGCATTGACCAACGCGTGGGCGAGGTAGTAGCCAACGATGGGCACGACGGCAGCCACTGCCGGCCGCAACGCGCTTCGCCAATCAATCCGTCGGGCGACATGCACGAGCACGATGGCGGCGGGGAGCGTTGCCACGAGCTCCTTGGATGCCATACCAAACGCCGCGGTCAACGCGACGCCGATCAGATAGATCGGCCGCTGCTCCGCTCGCAACGCGCAGAGCAACGCCGCGGCGTACCCGGCCGCCGCCATGAGCTCGGCGCGTCCCACGACGTTGGCGACCGCCTCCACATGGACTGGGTGAACCGCGAAAAGCAGACCGGCGATGAGGCCGGCGAGCGGACCGGCCAGCTCACAGGCGAGGAGCGCCAGTAAGGCCGCGGAGATGGCCGCCCAGATCACGTTCTCTACGTGGAACCAATGCGCGCTCTCGGAAACCCGATAATCGAGCGCGAAGGAGGTCAATACCGCGGGGCGCCACATCGAGCCGCCGAACGTGGCGGGCCAATAGGGTTCGACCAATACGGCGCCGAGCGACGGAGGGTGATGCAGGAACGGCCGTTCGGCGATGACCCAGCGATCGTCGGCGACGAACTCATTGCGAAGCGAGGGTGCTGCGACTGCCGCGGCGGCGAGAGCGGCGATCAGGACAGCGTGTCGAGTTGTTACTCCCACTCGATCGTCGCTGGAGGCTTGGAGCTCACGTCGTAGGCCACGCGATTCACGCCGCGCACTTCGTTGATGATGCGGTTGGAAATCCTGCCCAGGACATCGTGCGGAAACGGAAACCAGTCGGCGGTCATGCCGTCGCGGCTCGTCACGGCGCGCAGCGCGACGACGTGATCGTACGTCCGGCCGTCGCCCATCACGCCAACCGATTTGATGGGAAGCAGCACCGCGAATGCTTGCCAGATCTGGTCATACAGCCCCGCCGCGCGGATCTCCTCCAGGTAGATCGCGTCAACCCGGCGCAGGAGGTCGAGCCGCTCTTCATTCACAGGTCCCAGGACGCGAATCGCCAGCCCGGGACCCGGGAACGGGTGCCGCCCCACGATCTCATCGGGCAGCCCGAGCTCGCGACCCACCTGCCGTACTTCGTCCTTGAACAGCTCTCGCAGCGGCTCGATCAACGTCCACGGCAGGTTGGGGCGGAGACCGCCGACGTTGTGGTGTGTCTTGATCGTCGCCGATGGACCGCCCTTGGGCGAGGACGACTCGATGACGTCGGGATACAGCGTTCCCTGCACCAGGAATCCCACCTCACCGGCGACGTGCCGGGCCGCGTCCTCGAAGACGTCGATGAACGTATGGCCGATGCGCCGGCGTTTTTCCTCGGGATCCTCGATGTCCTTCAACTCTTTCAGGAACCGGTGGGTCGCGTCCACCACCCGCAGGTCCATGCCCAGGTGCGCGCGGAAGGTCTGCTCGACCTGCTCCCGCTCGCCGCGGCGCAACAGCCCGTGGTCGACGAAGACGCATGTGAGGCGATTGCCGATGGCGCGGTGGACCAGGGCGGCCGCTACCGCGGAGTCCACGCCGCCGGACAAGCCGCAAATGGCGCGTCCGGCTGATCCGACCATCTCGCGGATCCGCCCGATCTCGTGATCGATGAAGTGCCCGGGTGTCCAGTCGGGCACACAGCCGCAGATGGCGAACAGGAAGTTGTGCAGGATCTCGCCGCCGCGCGGCGTATGCGCGACTTCGGGATGAAACAGCACGCCGTAGATCGGCTTCTGCTCGTGCTGCATTCCCGCGACGGGCGCGTTGGCACTCGTTGCGGTGACACGGAAATGGGGTGGCGGCTCGTCCAGACGATCACCGTGGCTCGCCCACACGATCGCCGTCGCGCGCGGCTCAAACCCCGCGAAGAGACCCTTGTTCTCGCGGATCGCGATCTCGGCACGGCCGTACTCCCGCTCGCGCGAGGGTACGACCTTCCCGCCGGACAGCCGCGCGACGAGCTGCATCCCATAGCAAATGCCGAGGATCGGAACGCCAAGATCCAGAATGGCGGGATCGGCGGTCGGCGCCCCCTCATCGAATACCGAATTCGGGCCGCCTGAGAGGATGATGCCTTTGGGGTCGAACGCCCGGATGAAGGCGAGGTCGGATCCCTTGCTCGCGGGATGGATCTCGCAGTACACGTTCGCTTCCCGGGTACGGCGCGCGATCAGCTGTGTGAACTGCGACCCGTAGTCGAGAATGAGGATACGATTCACGCTTTGTACCAGGTGGTCGGCTCGGCGGTCTCGCCGCGGATGAGATCGTCGAGCGTCTCGCGCTGGCGGGCGACGTAGTAGCGGTCGCCATCGACCATCACTTCCGGCGCCCGCGGTCGCTGGTTGTACGTCGAGCTCATGACGAAGCCGTAGGCGCCGGTGCCGAGCACTGCCAACACCTCGCCGGGTCCGACGGCCACGAGTTTGCGATCCAGCGCGAGGAAGTCTCCGGTTTCGCAGATTGGTCCGACCACGTTGACGACCTCTTCAGGCCGCTTCCCGTCGCGCAGCGGGATGATCTCATGATGCGCATTGTAATGGCTCGGCCGAACGAAGTCCGACATCCCGGCGTCGACGATCACGTATTCCTTGCCGCCGGCGTGCTTGCGGTACAACACACGCGTGAGCAGCACACCCGCGTTGGCCACCAGGTAGCGACCCGGTTCGCATAGCAAGCCCAGACCGGCGGCACCGACCGCCGGCACGACTGCCTCCGCGAATGCCTTCGGCGTGGGCGCCTTCTCGTTGTGATACCGCACGCCCAATCCGCCGCCGACGTCGAGCGCTTCCAGCGTGTTGATGCCGGAGGCGCGGATCGCGCTGACCAGCTCGATAAGCTTGATCGTGCCGCGATGGTAGGGGGCGACATCGGTGATCTGCGAGCCGATGTGCATCGCCAGCCCGCGCAGCATCAGCCTTGGCTCGGCCGCGATCCGCTTGGCCACCGTCACGACCTCGTCGAACGGAATGCCGAACTTGGCCGTCTTCTCACCGGTCTTCGTGTACGGATGGCTGTCGATCGCGACGTCGGGGTTGACGCGAATGCCTACCCGCGCCGGCATTTTGACGTCGTTCGCGACCGCGGTGAGCGTAGCCAGCTCACTGGTCGATTCAATATTGATGAACCCGACCCCGGCGCGAATCGCTTCTTCGATCTCGGCCGTGGTCTTGCCGACGCCCGAGAAGACGATTCCGTCGTGATCGAACCCGGCGATGCGTGCGCGTCGCAGCTCGCCGACCGACACGATGTCGGCCCCCGCTCCGAGCTGCCTGAACACGCGGAGCACGCCGAGGTTGCCGTTGGCTTTGACGGAGTAGCAGATGCGATGCCGGATGCCGTGGAGCGCGTCGTCGAGGGCGTTGTACTGCGCGCGAATCAGATTGGCGCTGTAGACGTAGGCTGGCGTCCCGATGCGATCCGCGATTGCCTGAAGCAACCCCGGATCGAATCCTAGTACGCCTGAGCCCACACGGCCTCCGCCACGCTGGGCGCTCCGCACCACATGCAGGTCTGGGGTGGCTCCTGGCTCCGGAACTCGGGATCGGGGAGCACCCGCACGGTGGCATTGGTTTGCTCCTTGATCTCCGCCTCGCACGAGGCGCGTCCGCAGAAGCCCCCGTAGGCGAAGCCGCCTTCGCCATTCATGAACGCGATGAACTGCGCCTTCGTGACGCCGCGGATCGATGCCTTCTCCCGCCGTTCCTTCGCGGCGGCGAACAACCCGCTCTGGATCTCATCGAGCGCCTTCGTCACGGCGCTTGGTGCTGCCTGAAGAGGCACAGGCGCCTTGCCACCAGTCCGGCGGGCAAGCACGACCTGACCACTCGCGAGATCGCGAGGCCCGATCTCCAAACGAACCGGCACCCCGAGGCCCTCCCACTCGAAATACTTGGCGCCGGGCTTCATCGTGTCGCGGAGATCCAATTCGACGCGCAAGCCGACCTTTTCGAGGTCTGCCTTTACCTGAGACCCGACTCCAGACACCTGAGACCTTTCCTCATCGGTCTTCCAAATGGGCACAATTGCCACTTGCACAGGCGCAACCCTCGGAGGCACGACGAGGCCATTGTCGTCCGAATGCGTCATGATGAGTCCGCCGATGAGCCGGGTCGAGACGCCCCAGGACGTGTTCCAGACGTGCTCCAGGCCGCCCGCGGCGGTCTGGTACTGCACGCCGAACGCCTTGGCGAAGTTCTGGCCCAGGTTGTGCGACGTGCCGCCCTGCAGCGCCTTGTTGTCCTGCATCAGCGCTTCGATCGCGTAAGTGCGCAGCGCCCCGGCGAACTTCTCACTCTCGGTCTTCACTCCGGTGAGCACGGGCATCGCCAACCACTCCTCGGCAAAGCGCCGGTACACGCCTAAAATCTGCCGCGCCTCGGCCTCCGCCTCCGCTTCGGTGGCGTGCGCGGTGTGACCCTCCTGCCAGAGAAACTCTGTCGTCCGCAGGAACAGGCGTGTCCGCATCTCCCAGCGCACCACGTTGCACCACTGGTTCAGCAGCAGCGGCAGATCGCGGTAGCTCTGGATCCACTTCGCGAACATGGCGTAGATGATCGTCTCCGACGTAGGCCGCACGACCAGCGGCTCCTCCAGCGCCGAGGTGGGATCGACGGCGATGGCATCCTTCCCCTCTTTGCCAGTCGCGCGCAGGCGGGTATGGGTGACGACCGCGACTTCCTTCGCAAACCCCTCGACGTGCTCCGCTTCTTTCGCCAGAAAGCTCACCGGGATGAACAGGGGGAAGTAGGCGTTGCGGTGGCCCGTCGCCTTGAACATGTCGTCGAGGGCGCGCTGCATCAGCTCCCAAATCCGGTAGCCGTGCGGCCGAATGACCATGCAGCCGCGCACCGGCGAATAGTCCGCGAGCTGTGCCTGCATGATGACGTCGCCGTACCACTCGCTGAAATCCTTGGCGCGTGGCGTGATTTTTTGCGCTTGTGCCATTAATCGAAATATCCGTTGAGAAGCTGGCGAATGGGTACTTTCGCTTCGGTGCTCGTCCGCAGATCGCGCACGACCGCCAGGCCCTGGGCGCGCTCCTCCGGTCCGACGATGACGGCCCGGGCGGCACCCCGCGCCGAGGCGAGCTCGAGCTGCTTGCGGACCCCGGCGTGCCGGAGACCGTACTCGACCGAGATCCCCCGCTCCCGCAAGGCGTGCGCCAGCTGCAACATCGTGGGGAGATCGTCGCCGCCGACGGCGATCAAAAAGGCGCCGAGCTCGGTCGACGCCTTGGGTGCCGCGCCGCGCTCCCTGAGGAGCTCGCCGAGGACGACATCTCCCATGCCGAACCCCAGGGCGGGAAGATCGAGAAGACCGTCGTAGCGGCCGCCACCCGCGATAGCGCGCAATGTCTTCTGGATGTCGAACAGCTCGAATACGATGCCGGTGTAGTATGCCAGTCCACGTACAATCGTCAGGTCGATCGAGACGAAATCACCGAGACCCATACTCTGGAGTGCCTGAACAGCCTGGCCCAGCGGCTCGGCGACCTCACCCGCGGCCTTCAGAGCCTCGGGGCCGCGCAGTCCCGCAATGTCGAAAACGGCTCGCGATTCCCCTTTCCCCAGTCCCGCGCTTGTCAGCATCTCCTCCAGCACGTTTGTCGGGACGCGCTCGCTCCGGTCGATCACGGCAAACGCCGTCGGTAGCTGGCTTTCGGTCAGGCCACGGCCCAGCAACAGTCCCCTGATGACTCGCCGGTCGGAGATCCGCAGCTGTACATCTTTGGGACCGAGCCCGAAGCCGCGCATGATGTCGACCGAGGCGGCCATCAGCTCGGCATCCGCGAGGGGTCCAGCCTCACCGATGATGTCCATGTTGAGCTGAAAGTGCTCCCGCAGGCGACCACGCTGCTGGCGCTCGTAGCGAAACAGCTGCGGAATGGAGAACCAGCGGATCGGCTTCTTCAGGGCCTGCACGCGAGCCGCGACCATGCGTGCCAGCGTCGGCGTCATCTCGGGCCGCAGCGCGACGTCGCGGTCGCCTTTATCGCGAAATGCATACAGCTGCTGAACGATCTCGTCGCCGCTCTTTTGCGTGTACATCTCGAGCGATTCGAGGGGTGGGCCGTCGTATTCCTCAAAGCCGTAGCGTGCGGCCACGCTGCGCCAGGTCGCAAAGATATGGTTTCGGAGGATCAGGTCTTCGGGGTAGAAATCACGGAAGCCGGGGAGCGCTTTCCCTTGCATCACAACAATTTAGCCCCCGTACCCGACCGGCGCAAAACCGGGCAGCCGAGCGAACGCGTCACCGACTGTATGGAATGATCCGGTGACGAGAATCGTCCCCGCGCCCTGTTGAATGTCCTCGAGCGCGCGCGTGAAATCGGGTTCGAAATGCGAGAGCGCATCCAGATCGTCGAGCGACCAGCGCTGCATAACGGGGATCGAAGGCGGCACCGTCAGCACCAGCTTGTCCACAACCGGACGCAGAATCTCGAGCATCGCTCGCCAGTCCTTGTCGTTGCGAATGCCGACGAGCGCGTGGAGCGGACGGCGGATCGCCGGATCGGCGGTTCGGATGGCGTCGGCGACGACGCGCATGCCGTCCGGATTATGAGCCACGTCGAAGATCCACTTGCCGCGGACCTCGAACCGGCCCGGGATATAGGCGTGCGCGAAGCTCGCCGGCAGGTTCTTGCCGATGGGCCCGAAGGGCCTTGGTAAAGCCTTGAGGATGGCGTGCGCGACCAGCGCGTTGGCCACCTGATGGCGGCCCTTGAGCCCCAGGCGCGTGTCGCGCCTGGGGCGCAGCGTCGTATCGACGGTGATGATCGGCTCGGCGCCCCGGCGTTTGCCTTCTCGCACGAGCTCGGCGCGAATCTCGGGATCGGCTTCGCCGGTCACGAACGGCACCTTTGGCTTCGCAATGCCCGCTTTTTCGCGGGCGATGCCCTTCAGGTCGTGGCCCAGGTAATCGACGTGCTCTAACGCGATTTTCGTAACCGCGGTGACGAGCGGCGTCAGCACGTTGGTGGCGTCCAGCCGGCCACCCAGCCCGACTTCGATCACGGCGATATCCACGTCCCGGGCCGCCAGATCGGCGAACGCGATGGCAGTGGTCGCCTCGAAGAAGCTGGCGTCGAGCCGCTCGATATGCGGCTTGAGCTGCGTCGTCCATTCAGCGAACGCGTCTTCGCCGATCGGCACGCCGTCTACGGTAATCCGCTCACACGGCGAAACGAGGTGAGGTGAGGAGTACACCCCGACTCGCCAGCCCTGCGCTCGCAGCTCGTTGGCGACGAAGGCGCAGGTGGACCCTTTCCCGTTCGTGCCGCCGATGTGAATCGCGGGAAAGTGGCGCTCCGGATGGCCGAGGACGTCGAGTAACCCCTCGGTCGGGCCGAGGCTCCATTTGATTCGGGCCGCTTGTCGTGCGAATAGAAACTGGCAGGCGTCTTCGAACGTCAGTCGGCAGCCTCAGCCGGCCATGCGCCGGTCATGTGCCGCAGCAGCTGCGCGGCCGTGTCTCGCAATTCGCCACGGGGGACGACGGCATCGATCATCCCATGATCGAGCAGAAACTCGGCCGTCTGGAACCCTTCCGGCAGGTCCTGGCCGATCGTCTGCTTGATCACGCGCGGTCCGGCGAATCCAATGACCGCGCCCGGTTCGGCAAGAATCACGTCGCCTTGCATGGCATACGAGGCCGAAACGCCGCCTGTCGTCGGATTCGTGAGTACCGACATGAATGGCACACTCGCTCCATGCAGCTCGGCGATCACCACGGACGTCTTGGCCATCTGCATCAGCGACAACACGCCCTCCTGCATGCGGGCGCCGCCCGACGCCGAGACCAGAATCAGTGGTGTCTTCTTGTCGATCGCGTGCCGCGTCAACCGGGCGATCTTTTCACCGACGACGGATCCCATCGACCCGCCCATGAAGGCGAAATCCATGACGCCGAGGCTGATCGCCATGCCGTGCAGTCGCGCGTAGCCGGTCCGAATGGCGTCCAGCGGACCCGCCTTCTTGATGGCGGCCTGCACACGGTCGGCGTAGTTCTCGAATTTGAGGGGATCTGCGGATTTCAACCCGGAGAACAGCTCGTGCCACGACCCTTCATCAACCAGGAGGTCGATGTACTCCTGGGCGCTGATGCGGCGGTGGTGGCCACAGTTGGGGCACACGTTGAGCGCGCGAACGAAGCGTTCGCGGATATCGACGTGACCGCACTGATCACACTTTTCCCAGGCGTCTACCGGGATCTCGAGCTTTACACGCTCGGAGGTACGCGGCTTACGTTCCTTTTTGAACCAGGCCATTCGCGCCATATGGTGACGAAGCGCACAATTTGTGACCGCAGCTTTACCAACGCTAGCCCCCTAGGAGCTAACCTATTGGCCGAGTTCAGCATAACCAGACTGCCGGGACTCCCATGCAACCCGCAGGGCAATCCCCACGCCGATCGAGCAGGCCAGCAGGAACGATCCACCGTAGGAGAAAAACGGCAGCGGAATGCCGGTGATCGGCATGAGGTTGATCGTCATGCCGATGTTTTCGACGATATGCGTGAAAAAGAGAGCGGCAATGCCGAAGACGCATAGGCTCGAGAACGGATCCGTCGCTTTCCGGGCCACGCGCAGCAAGCTGAAAAGCATCCAGGCAAAGAGGCACAGCGCGACGAGCACGCCGACGAATCCCAGCTCCTCGCCGACCACCGAGAAGATGAAATCGGTGTGCTGCGCCGGGAGAAAAGCGAGACGTTTCTGCGTCCCTGCGGTGAATCCCTTCCCCAGTAACCCGCCGGAGCCCACCGCCACCTTCGACTGGATGACGTGCCACCCCGCCGCTCTCGGGTCCACGTCTGGGTTCAGGAAAGCCAGCAACCGGTTCTGCTGGTAGGGCGCCAGCCGGTTCCAAAACGG
>DATGVC010000248.1:0-4546 GCA_035300745.1 Gemmatimonadales bacterium
CTGCATCGCCCACACCCCCAGCGCCGGTCCAATTGCGAGCACGCTCATGCTCCAACGCCACCCTATAGAGGAAGCGAGCATGGGTAGCAGATAGATCGTGACGCAGGTGAGCAGGAAGCCGAGACTCGTCTGCAACGTCAACGCCGTACCCACGTACGCCGACGGCGCGAGCTCGCTCACCGCGGTTGAGAACTGCGCCGAGTCGGCGACCACGCTGATCCCCCAGAGCAGCAGGAGCGGGACCAGCATCCAAAGTGGCTCTCCAAACAGCACCCCGACAGTAAGCGCACAGCACCCCGACAACACCACCGCCCAGCTCGTGACCCACGTGCGACCGAGCCGATCAGCGTACTTCCCGCCCAGCCAGCTGCCGATCGCCCCTACTCCCACCACGAAGAACGTGACGAGGGCGGGCAGTGCGGACAGCGAGGCATGCTCCGTTCCCCGGCGGGTCGCCTCGCTCGCCGCCACGAACGTGGCCATCCAGGTCCACATCGCGTACAGCTCCCACATGTGGCCGAGATATCCGAGGTTGGCGAGCGCAACTGCGCGGTCTCTCAGAATCCGAGGAGCGGCCGCGAGCGAAAACGGCGGCGATGGGGCGGCGTAAGGGCCATCATTGGGAACAAGGAGCACCAGCAGTCCGCCGGCGAGCGCGCTGAGCGCCGTCACGAGGAGGACAACGCGCCACGCCGCCGGCGACACCGCCCATCGCACCAGATGTGGACTGGCCGAGCCGAGTGTGAGCGCGCCGACGAGAATGCCGATCGCCTGCCCACGCCCTTCCTTAAACCATCCTGCGGCGATCTTCATCCCGGGCGGGTACACTCCGGCGAGCGCGGCGCCCGTGAGTAGGCGGTACGAGATTCCCATCGTGATGCCACCGGAGGCGGCTACGCCGAGCGTCGCAATCGTCGCCAGCGCGGCCGATCCGGCGACCAGTCGCCGTGCCGACAGACGATCAGCAAGGGTGAGGATCGCGCTCACGAGCGCGCCGACGACGAACCCGAGCTGCACGGAGATCGTCAGCCATGCGGTGGCGACGGGCGAGAGCTGCCAGACGCGCGCGAGCGTGGGCGCAACTGCGGACGCACTGAACCATGGAGCCATCGCCAGCAGCTCGGCGATGGCCAGCACGGCCAGGACGCGACGCGGATTCACAACCCGGTAGGATGATCCAGGAACACCCAGGGCAGATCGAACTTCTTCGAGACGTGCTCCGCCAGCGCTTTCACGCCAACTGTCTCAGTTGCGTAGTGACCAGCGTAGAAAACGTTGATCCCGAGCTCTTCGGCGTCGAAGAACGTCCAGTGCTGCCCTTCGCCCGTGACGAACGTATCGAGTCCGGCCGCCGCGGCCTGCGGTATCAACGACCCTCCCGAACCCGTGACGATCCCGACCCGTTGCACGAGCTCAGGCCCGAAGGGGAAGAGTCGCGGCGCAGTACCGAGGGCTTTGGTGAGCGCCCAACTCAGCTCTTCGCGTCTGCCGGTGTACTCGCCCCAGACGCCCGCGGGCGCTCCGTGATAGGATCCGAAATCGCCGCGAACCTTTATGCCGAGCAATCGCGCGAGCACGCGGTTGTTGCCAACGTCGGGATGGCGGTCGAGAGGAAGGTGAGCGGCGTAGAGCGCGATGTTTCCTTTGACGAGACCCGCAAGCCGGCGATAGGCGGGACCGACGAGTGACCGCAGGCCACCCCAAAACATGCCGTGATGGACCAGGAGACAGTCGGCGTGCTGCTCGGTCGCCTGTCGGACCGTGCCTTCACAGAGGTCCACGGCCGCGGCGAGCCGGCTGACGTCACCGGAGTTGCTGACCTGCAAGCCGTTCAGCGCCTCGGGGGCGTCAGCGACCTCTTCCGCGACGCGGAGATACTCATCGAGAAAACGGACCAAAGTGTCTAGGCGCACTTAAGACACCGTAGTCACAGTATCAAGGCAGTTGCACGACTTTCCACATGGCGGATTTCGTAACACGATATGTCACAACAACTTAGAGAATCCACATGCGGCAGAGCGCGGCGTGTGGATATCTATGCTCGAGCGAGGGCTTGGCCGCCACGCTGCGCGACCTGCGGCGGCTGGCCGGCGTCTTCACCCATCCGCAACACCCCGTTAATCTCTCCCCCTTCTTGTATCAGCAGTCGTTTGGTATGCACGTCGCCATGAACGACACTCGTCGCCTGCAGCTCGACGCGCTCCTCGGCATAGATCGCTCCGCGCACTTCGCCGCCGATGATGGCCTCGCGGCTCACCACATCGCCGTCTACTTCCCCGCCCCGCGCGACCAACACCTGCTTCGCCGCACGGACCGTCCCGTTCACAGAGCCCTCGATCTTCACGACGCCGTCCGCCGAGATGTCGCCGACGACACGCATCCCCGCGCCGATGATCGATAGCCCGGGCACCCCTTCACGGCCGCCGCCGGGTGCTGTGCCCTTTTCTGAGAACACCGCCATCAGCGTCCCTCCTTCACTAGATCCAGCGGATCGACGGCCTTTTCGTCACGTCGAATTTCAAAGTGCAGGTGCGGAGCTGTGGACCGCCCTGAGTTTCCAGACAAGCCGATCACCTGCCCTGCCTGAACTTCGTCGCCCTCGGCTGCTACCAGCCGTGACATGTGACCATACATCGTCACATAACCGGACGGATGCCGCAAGAGGACGAACAAACCGTAGTCGGCGTCGTAGCCTGCCGCCGCCACCGAGCCTCCCCCCGACGCCCGCACGGGAGTTCCAAGAGGAACGGCGATATCGATGCCGGGGTGGGATTCGTCGACCACGCCGGGCCGCACCTGGCCGCGGGTGACGAACCCCGCGACGTCGAGAGGCCAGTGCGATGGTGTCGAGGGGCCGGTTTCATAGCGCTTGGTCGCACCGGGCAGCGCTGCCCGAATTGGCCCCGCGCGCATGGCGGTCGTGAGGTCGGTCGTGCGAGCGACAGTCCCGCCGCTGCGAGACACGGGTGGAGCTTTGACGCCCAACATTTGGCGCAGCTCCTGGTAGTTCGCTTCAGCGCGATTCAACGCGGAGGCAAGCTGCTGCACCCGGCTGTTCTCGACGCGGAGGCGCGACACTTCTCGCTTGAGTCCCGGGACCAGCACGGCGTTGCGCGTGATCGGTCCTGCGAACGCGAAGAACAACACGACCAGCACGGCAATCGCGCCGGCACCCCACTTCCCCGCCATAACTGCCCAGCGCGGGAAGCGGTACTGTTTGGATTCGAGATCGCCGTCAGCGTGGACGACGATCGTCACGCCACGGGTTGTCATCCGTCGAACGGCGCGCCGAGGATCAGCTCGAGCAGCCGCGCGAGATCGTCGTTCGAGTAGAACGACAGATGGATCTGACCTTTCCCTTTTGCGCGCAACGTGACGCGCACGTCGGTGCCGAGCCGGCGGCGCAGTGCGTCTTCGACCCGCCGCACTTCGGGAGCCGCCCCTACGCCGCGTTTCATGCGCGGGCGACGTTCGGGCGCGCGTCCCCCGCGTACCCGATCTTCGACCTCACGAACGGAGAGACCCTGGGCCACCGCTTCGCGCGCGAGATTCGTGACGAGGCGCGGATCCTCGAGCGCGAGCAGCGCGCGCGCATGGCCCACCGACAGATGTCCCTCATGCAGCATCTGCAATACCACTTCGGGCAGCTTGAGCAGGCGGAGTGCGTTCGCGACCGTGGAGCGGTCGCGACCCACGGCGTCGGCGACGTCCTGCTGCGCGAGTTTGAATTCCGCGATCAGGCGTTCGTAACCCCGCGCCTCGTCCACGGGTGACAGATCGTCGCGCTGCAGGTTCTCGATCAGCGCCAGCGTCAGCAGCGTGCGATCATCTGCTTCGCGCTGTACGGCGGGGATGCGCTCCCAGCCGAGCTGCTGGCAGGCGCGGAGCCGGCGTTCGCCGGCGATCAGCTCGAACGCGCCGTTGCCGCTGGGCGCCTTCCGCACGACGATCGGTTGCAGGAGTCCCGCCTGTTTGATCGACGAGACGAGCTCCTCGAGCGCTGTCGGATCGACGGTCTTGCGCGGCTGGAATGGGTTCGGCCGAACATCCTTGATAGGCAGCTCCACCAGGCTTCCTTCTCGCTCTGCTTCGTCGCGAGTGGGGCCCAGCAACGCCTCGAGGCCACGGCCTAGGCGGCGTCTTCCTGCGGCGGTTTCCGTCATGCGGGCACCTCCGGGGGAGGCAGGGGGGGGGGCAGCGATTCAATTGCGGGGAGGCTGGGCGAAGGTGGAGCGCCCTGCTCAACCCGGCGAATCAGCTCCTGCGCGACGGCCAGGTAGCTCTTCGCACCGATCGATTGCACGTCGTACAGTACGATCGGTTTGCCGAAACTGGGCGCTTCGGCCAGACGCACGTTGCGCGGGATCGTGACGCTGAACATGCGGCCGCCGAAGTATTCTTTCGCTTCCTCAGCGACTTGCTTGCAGAGATTGAGACGGGCGTCGTACATCGTGAGCAGCACGCCTTCGATGGCGAGCGCCGGATTGAAATTGCGCTGTACGAGCTTGACCGTGTTCAGGAGCTGCGACAGACCTTCGAGTGCGTA
>DATGVC010000249.1:0-2290 GCA_035300745.1 Gemmatimonadales bacterium
CCCGGCCGCCTTCCGCCATCACCCGGCCGGTCCAATGCGTCCTCTCGCCCGGCGGTTCGGCGAGCGTCATCTCGACCACCCGCTCGATCACCTCCGCCGTCAGCGGCGGCTTGCCGGCCGGGCGGGTGGCCTCATGCAGCAAGCCGTCAACCCCTTCGGCCATGAAGCGCGCCTGCCAGTGCCAGATCGTCGGCTTGCCCTTGCCGGTCTGCCGCTGGATCGCCATCGTGCCGACCCCATCGGCGCTCAGCAGGACAATCCGAGCCCGCCACACATGCTTCTGTGGGCTGTTCCCTGATCCGACAACAACCGCCAACCGTTCGCGGTCGCCCGGACCAAGCCCGACCTCAACACCTTTTCTCATCCAACCAGACTCGCACAGCCGCGAGCCGGATGGACTTTATACGGCCGGTCGCGATCACTGGACGCAAGCGCACCGACAGCTGGCTCGCTCGCCAGAGCTTCGAGCACGCGGCGCAACAGATCGTCTTCCAGGAAGGCCTAGCCTGGCTTATTCACGACGGCAGTGATTTTGGGTTGGCGGGTGTAGCGTAAGCCGCTGAATGCGAGCATGATTCTGTTGTCGAGACAGGGTCAATCCCGCGATCACGGAGCGCCACACCCGCCATGGACGAAGATAACTTGCTGCCGTTTTCCCTGCCAGCGGTTTGCCGCAAGAAAGTGAGCGTCGCGTTTGACGGCGGTCTTTTGTCGTCGGATGGCGGCGTGATGCTGTTGCGCGATGTCGAGCGGCGCGTCGGGCTCGCCGAGCGTCTGGCCGGGTGCCTGACGGATCGGCGCGATCCCGCGCGCACCGACCATGAGCTCATCGAGATGCTGCGGCTGCGGATGTTTCTGATCGCGGCGGGCTATGAAGATGCCGACGACTGCGACACGCTGCGTCGCGATCCGATGTTCAAGCTGGCCGTGGGACGGCTGCCGGAGAGCGGCAATGCGCTGTGCTCGCAACCGACCATGTCGCGGCTGGAGAACGCGCCATCGAAGATCGAGATCGCGCGGATGATGGCCGCCATGGTCGATTTGTTCTGCGCGAGTTGGGCGCGCCCGCCCGCCGCGATCACGCTCGACATCGACGACACGCTCGACCGGGTCCATGGGCACCAGCAACTCTCGCTCTTCAATGCACATTATGACGAGCGGTGCTTCCTACCGATCCACATATACGAAGCCGGTTCCGGCAAGCCGGTCGCCGTCATCCTGCGCGAAGGCAAGACGCCGGGCGGGTCCGAAGTCCGTGCCGTCATCAGGCACGTGACCCGCCACATCCGTCGGCATTGGCCCAAGACCCGCATCTGCTGGCGTGGCGATAGCCACTATGCCCGTCCCGAGGCAATGGCTTGGTGCGAGGCGAACGGCGTCGATTACATCTTCGGGCTCGCCGGGAACGACGTGCTGCATGCGCAAATCCGCACCCTCGCCGACGATCTCTGCGTGCGCCGCGCCGAGGGCGAACAAGACAAGCGCCGAACTTGGACCGAGTTCCGCTACGCCGCCAAAAGCTGGACCACGCCGCGCCGCGTCGTGGCGCGTCTCGAGGCCACCACCCGAGGCTTCGATGCGCGCTATATCGTCACGACGCTCGAAGGCTCGGCTGAGCATCTCTATGAGACGGTCTACTGCGCGCGCGGCCAAGCCGAGAACTTCATCAAGCTGCACAAGACCCAGCTCGCCTCGGACCGGACCTCTTGCCGCAGCCCCCGCGCCAATCAGTTCCGGCTCATTCTCCATACCGCCGCCTACTGGCTGCTGCACACCCTGCGCGCCGCCGCACCCAAGCGCTCGTGCTGGAAAACCGCCGAGTTCGCGACGTTGCGGCTTCGCTTGATCAAGCTCGCGGCCCGCGTCGTCGAGGGCGCCGCGCGCATCCGCGTCTGGTTGCCGACGGCCTGCCCCGACGCCGCGATCTTCCGATTGCTCGCCGGCCGCTTTGCCGCCGCGGGGCCATGAACCCCGGGGCGCTGTCGCCCCGCCGAGCCCATCCCGCAACCGCCAGCCGCGACACAATCAGCACCGCCATCAGCGTCGCAAGCAACGCCGCCCATCAGCGCGATCCCATCCACAAAACCGACCACGCCTGTCAAAATCGCGCTACGCCGATGAATACGTCAGGCTAGGACCGTTGGGGCACCGCATAAGGCGCGGCTAGACGAACTAAAGTGATAGTTCGTAACGGACCCTCAGACGGAGGTCGTCCGAATGGATGGGCTTGCGAAGGATCGGACCAAGAATTCGACCAGCGCTCGTTTCCTTGTCGAAATCGTAGCCTGAA
>DATGVC010000250.1:0-3601 GCA_035300745.1 Gemmatimonadales bacterium
GACAGGCGCGCCGGCGTCCAGTTGATGATGAGGTTGTCGATCTCGATCGCTGTTTGTGGCGGACCGCTATCGGCTGGCTGGAGATGCGTCGTGAGCTGGCCGAAGAGATAGAGCTGATCCGACCACGGGCGGAATAGACTCAACGCGATCTTCGATCCCAGCGCCGTGTTCCGCGCGAGGTTGCGATCGTAGCGCGACAGTCCGACCGCGAACCCCGACAGAACGAGTGGGTTCGCTTCCGCAACGTCGATCTTCGCATCCTGCGCTACGCCTCGCTGCCCCCCGCCGCCCAACAGTGCGAACAGGATGACGGCGCACCGCGCCGATTTCCCAATAGACATAGAGCCCCTCCACAGGGGTTACGGTTTGTCGACAGAGTTTCTAAGGACGCTCGGGTTAGCCGAGCGCGAATGGAGGAGCGAGAGCGAAGGGGAGGAAGCGCGGGCGCGCGGGGGGAACAGGTAGGCGTACGGCGTCGGCGTCAACGACAACGAATGGCAGCGGTGCGGCTGTCCAAGTCGAGGGCGGTGTTGGGATCGAAACGCGAGCGTCAGCAGGACAACAGGCCTGCGGAAGGGTGCTATGTGTCTGCTTGTGGTGCGCGCTTCCGTGATGATTACAGGCTTGAGTGTCCGGGCCGGCCATTGCGAGACCAAACGCCAGCGCCAGCACCACCCGCACGAATCGCATAGTCCTAAACTATACCGCCTTCAGCTTCCAGCGGCCCTGGCGGAACAGCACCGCACTCGCCACCGCCAGCGTCGAGAAGGCGATAGTGACTGCCCAGGCGACGCCCTGGGGTCCCAAATTGAAATGCCGAGCGAGCACCCACGCCAGCGGAATCTCCCATAACCAGAAGCAAAACAGATTCAGCCAGGTCGGGGTCCAGGTATCGCCAGCGCCATTAAAGGAATTCGTCAAAACCATCCCGTAGGCGTAGAACAGGTATCCGTAGCTGATAATGCGCAGGCATCCCGCCGCAATCGGCGCAACCGTCGGATCGGTGGTGAACAGCCGGGCGATGGGATCCGCGAACGTCACGAATATCAGGCCGGCCGTCCCCAGGAAAAACACGTTGTACAGCGCCGCCCGCCAGACGGCCTGCTCCCCGCGCTCCGGCTTTTGCGCGCCCAATGCCTGCCCGACCATGGTCGCCGCAGCGTTGGCCAGTCCCCACGATGGCAACAGCGCGAAGATGATGATGCGGATCGCGATCGTGTAACCTGCGAGAGCCTCGGCCCCGAATGACGCGTTGATGCGGGTGAGGCCGATCCAGCTCGCCATGCCAACGAAGACCTGGAAGGTTCCCGTTCCCGACAAACGGAGCAGCGTCTTCATCACCGCCGGCTTGAGCGCGATCTGGTCACGGTGAATGACCACACGACCATCGCGGCGCCACAGGCGATAGAGCTGATACAGCACGCCGGTGCCGCGGCCGATTGTGGTGGCGATCGCCGCGCCCGTCACGCCCAGCCGCGGGAAAGGCCCTACGCCAAAGATCAGCAGTGGTCCGAGGATGATGTTGATCCAGTTCGCGAGCCAGAGCACGCGCATCGCGATCGCCGCATCGCCTGCTCCACGGAAAATCGCGTTGATGAGGAAGAGCAGCAGGATGACGACGTTGCCGCCGAGCATCACGCGCGTGTAGTTGTGGCCCATCGCGATGACGTCGGGCGAGGCTCCCATGACGCCGAGGAGCTTCGGTGCGAGCAGCACGCCTAGGACGGCGATGATCGCCGCCGTGATCACGCCGATCGCAATGCCCTGCACTGCGGCCTCTGCCGCCCCTTCCGGATTTTGTTCGCCGATGCGGCGCGCCACCATCGCCGTCACGCCGATCGACAGTCCCATCGCGGCGGTGTACGCGAGCGTGAGCATCGATTCGGTGAGACCGACGGTCGCGACCGCGTTCGGGCCGAGGTGCGCGACCCAAAAGATGTCCACGACGGCGAACAGCGATTCCATCACCATCTCGAGCACCATCGGGACCGCGAGCAGGATGATCGCGCGGCCGATGGGACCGGAGGTGTAGTCGTGATGGGTACCGCGAATCGCTTCGCGGATGGTCTGCCAGAAGCCCGCCGGCGTTTCGGCCGGAGGAGACGGCGCAGTGTCGGCGGTGTTCAGGACGTCGTCGCGGTCAGCGTCGGCTGCTTGACCATGGGCGAGACCTTCAACCGGATCCACATGCCCGCCAGGCCGTGACCGGGCACCGCACAGAAGATCATGTAAGACCCCGCCTTGTTCGCCACGAATCGCAACGAGTCCGCTTCACCCGAGGCAAGACCCTGCATCAGCCGGACCGTCATGGCACGCGGAAATGCCGGAGGCTCGACCGGACCGGCAGGCATCGGTTTCGTCGTATCGACGACTTCGGCGGAGTGCGGCAGATTCGCATCGTGGTTCGTGAAGCGAATCGCGACGGTCCAGCCCGCGGGAACCGTCAGCGTCAGCTTGCCATCGTTGTAGCCGTTGAAGTTCAGGCCGCCATTGAGCTGCGTCAGGCCGGCGGTCAATTCGAAGGTCGCGATCTTGGCGGTCGTATCGACGGTGAGCCAGTTGCAGTCGATCTGGGATTTCGTCGGAGGCGGCGGCGCCGGAGGGTTCTGAGCCACACAGACCTGCGCCGAGCATATCATCAACCCACCGCACAAAGCCGCAAGTTTTGTCATGGGTCCAAGCTACCTATCGACCGGCTCCGACGGAAAGGCCCACATAGACGTTGCGACCGGGTGCGGGTTCATAGAAGCGATCGCGCGCCGCATTGATGACTACCGAGCCGACGTACAGATGATTGAAGGCGTTGTTGACACCCACGAACGGCGCCAGGCGCATCCCGCCCGCCTTCCCCTCCCACCCCACGCGCACGTTCGTCGACCACCACGGCGAGGCGCGTGTATTCAGGGTATCGCTGACAAAATATCCTGACGAATAACTCTGCTGCAGCTCCGCCCACGCTCCGCGGAAGGAGGCCGGCTGAGCTCGCACCATCAGATTGAGCCAGTGCTGTGGAATGCCGGGCAGCGCGCGTCCGTCGAGTGTATGCACCACCGTGCCGGTGGTGAACGAATACCGGCGATAGCGGTAATCGGCGTAGGTCCACACTGCATGGAGACTCACACCGGGTACAATCGAGACATCTCCGCTCACTTCTACGCCACGGTGCCGAGTGCTGCCGGCATTTCGATAATAGAATCGCGGCGCCGCAAGCTCGTAGGGGATGAGCGCGTCGCGCACATCAGCTTGGAAGACAGCAACCGTGTAGCCGAGCCGTTGACCGAATGACCCGCGCGCGCCAACCTCGTAGTTCCAGGCGTGCTGCGGCTTGAGCGCGGGGTTGAACCCTCCGGCGCCCGATGCCGAGTTGGCCAGCTCGGTAGTGGTCGGCGTCTCGAACGACGACCCGATGTTGGCATACAATGTCGCCGCGTTCGAGGGATTCACGGCGATCCCGACTGAACCCGATGCGGCGCGCATCAATCGGTCGCCCGAATCGTCGGGATTGGGCGGTGTTGTCGTCACGAGCCGGTCCTGCACGGCAAACTTGACCCAGTCGTAGCGCAGACCGGCGGTGATCGTCGTGCGCGGCGACAGCTCCAGT
>DATGVC010000251.1:0-5984 GCA_035300745.1 Gemmatimonadales bacterium
AGCAGGTGGGGGGGGTGGGGGGGGGACCGGGGCAACCGCCGTGTCGGCGTAGAACCGAAACTTCTCTTCGCCGATCGTGATCACGTCGGCCCGCGCGAGCAGCCTCTGCCCCTCGACGCGCGCGTCGTTGACCGACGTCCCGTTCGTGCTGGAATCGACCAGCAGGTAGCCCTTGGGCGTCTGCATGATTTCGGCGTGGCGGCGCGACACATCCTTCCCGGGGACGACGACGTCGCAAGACGCATCACGGCCAAAGACCAGGGACGCACCGGCGATGGCGTATTCACGGCCATCGGTGAGGGAGACCACGCGCCCACCGGTGTTCACGGTGACCTTCCCGCCTTTGGCCTCAGCTTTCGCCTGCGCCATCGCTTGCGGAACGCTCATCGCCTGGACGTACTGGGTGCTGCCGCTGCGGCGCTCATCGACGAACGTCAGCTCCTGTCCTCCGACTTCCACCTTGTCACCGTGGAGGAGGGGGGTCGGTTCGGCGCCCAGGCGCAC
The DNA here is from genome assembly GCA_035300745.1 of Gemmatimonadales bacterium. Classification (GTDB taxonomy): domain Bacteria; phylum Gemmatimonadota; class Gemmatimonadetes; order Gemmatimonadales; family GWC2-71-9; genus 20CM-2-65-7. The sequence goes on from DATGVC010000251.1 coordinate 505, forward strand.
GCCGTTGATCAGGACCTCCGCCTCTGGAACCGCCTTGGTGATGACGACTTGCCCGTCTGGCAGGGATTTCAATTTGGCATGTCGGGGGAGAACACCTGGAACGGCGAGCGGGATAGCGCTGCCAGGATCAGCGCCGAGCAGCACTTCCCCCTGCGGGAGTGTAAACCTCCGCCCCGCCATTTCAAGCAACGCCATGCACGCGCACTCCCGTATCTGTGACCAGGCCGTGAAGTTACGCCCGGCTGTGTAACCGGGCAAGGAAGCAGAAGTTAGGCGAGCCCGACGGCCTCTTCGCGTCCGATCAGCCCGCGTCTGAGCCAGTACCAGAAGATCAGGGAGCCGACGATGACCGTCGCATAGCTGTTGATGAATCGCCAGATCAACGTGTAGCTCGGCGTCAACTCGCGCGGAACATAGATCGACATGACCGCGGCCGAGGTCAGCTCCGCGAGACCGGAGCCTCCGGGTGTGGGCGCGAAATACAACAAGAACGAGATCAGCGTCTGCAACAGGAGAATATCGGTGAAGTCAGCCGGAATGCCGAGGATACGCATTGTCACATATCCGGCGAGCAGCTTGTTGGCGTGCGATGGCGCCGAGATCACGATTGCCAGGAGCAGGGTCAGCCAGCCTTTCGGCGAACCGAACGCGATCATGCACTGGTGCGCACGATCGACACCGCCCAACAGCCTTTCCATTCGCTCCGCGGCGCGCGGACTCCGCCGGGCGATGCGCCCCGCCAGGCGCTGAATGAACCGCTTCACGACGCCAGGGAATACCATCGCCGTCAGCATCAGCAGGCCGAGGATCCCAAAAACCGTGAGGCTCGTCTTGAAGAGGTCGTAGAGGGTGATGCCGAGGACGAGGCCATGTTGGGCGAGTGATCTGCCCGCGCCCAGCCAGACCGCGAGGGGCCCGGCGATCGCAAAGAAGCCGACCGTGGCGATGAAGGTGACGAAAATCGCGCTGAGGGCGACAGGCACCGGCATGCCCGCGCGCTTCATGACCCACATCGACATCGGCGCGGAGCCGGATTGAAAGGGAGTGAGATACGCGGCCCAGGCGCCGAAGCCCCCGGCGAGCACCATATCCCGCAGCCTGACGCCGGGGTGCACGTGCCGGGCGCAGACCCACAGCCGTAACCCCCCGCCCACCCAGTCCATCGAGGCCAGCACGAGCCCGGCCGGCACCCACGCCCAGTGCAGTCGCAGAAATGGGGACAGCAAGACGTCCACCCGATCACCGAAGCGAATCAGGTAGTAGGCGACGAGGAGAGCGACTCCACCGAGGGAGATGGCGGCGAACAACTCGAGGCCACGACGAAGTAGCCGCGGGGTCAGGGCGAGGGCCATCTAACGGCCAAAGCTGTTATTTTTGGGGGTTATGCGCCATCCCCCCGAGCGCGTCGTTCTCCGCAACGTACGCCAGCACAATTTGAAGGGCATCACCGTCGAGTTCCCGCGCCGGGCGCTCTCGGTTATCACCGGCCCATCGGGCTCGGGGAAGAGCTCGCTCGCGTTCGACACACTCTATGCCGAGGGCCAGCGTCGGTACATCGAATCGCTGTCGACGTACGCCAAGCAGTTCCTCGAGCGGATGCCCAAGCCTCTGGTCGATGCGATGGAGGGTCTCTCACCGGCCGTCGCGATCGAACAGAAGAATCCCACCACCTCGAGCCGTTCGACGGTCGGTACGGCGACGGAAATTGCCGATTTCCTGCGCCTGTTGTGGGCGCGCGCCGGCACGCAGACGTGCCTGCAGTGTGGGCGAGACGTGAAGCGGGATACGGTGCAAGAGGTGGTGGATTCCGTAATCGCGGATTTCGGAATGCGGAATGCGGAATTGCCGATTCTCGTGTCTTTCCCATTACCCGCATCGGCCAACCGTCCAGATGTTGAGGTCGCCGCACAACTTCGGGCGGCGGGATTCATTCGCGCGCAGGTCGATGGCCAACTCCTGCGCCTGGATGACGAGGGGGCCGAGCAGCGCGTGCGAGCGGGCAAGGACGTGCTCATCATCGTCGATCGGCTCGATGCCGTCGAGACAAACCGTGGCAGATTAGCCGACGCTGTCGCCACCGCGTTCAGCGAAGGCGAGGGTGTCGCGCTCGCCCTTAACAACGGCGACCGGCGGCGCTTTTCGGAGCATCCTGCCTGCTCGGCCTGTGGCTGTGCCGCGCCGGTGCTCACCCCCACCCTCTTTTCCTTTAATAATCCGCGTGGCGCGTGCCCTGGCTGCAACGGATTCGGGGCGGTGCTGGAGTACGACGAGTCATTGATCGTGCCGGATCCTAGGGCGTCCCTTGCCAATGGCGCGCTGGATCCCTGGACCAAGCCCCGCTACGAGGGACGTCGGCGCCTGTTGCGTGAGACGGCTCGAGCTCGTGGCATCGACCTCGACGCCCCGTGGCAGGACATCCCGCCGCGCGAGCGCCACTTCCTGCTCCACAACAAGGGCGGGGAGGGGGGGGAGGGGGGAGAAGGGGGGGGCCGCTACCTCGGGATCTTCCCCTTCCTCGAGCGGCTCGAGGAAAAGCGCTACAAACAGTACATCCGGGTTTTCCTGCGGCAGTACCAGCTCGCGAAGACGTGCCCGGGGTGCAACGGCGCGCGGCTCAAACCCGAATCGCTGGCGGTGCGCGTGGCCGGCAAAACGATTGCCGAAGTCGCAGCGCTGACTGCCGCCGATCTCGCTGCCTGGTTGGACGATCTCGCACTGCCACCGTTTCAGCAGACCGTCGCCGATCATATCCTCGACGAGCTGCGTGCGCGCGTCGGTTTCATGAATGATGTGGGTCTCGGTTATCTCACGCTCAACCGCCAGACGCGCACGCTCTCCGGCGGCGAAGCGCAGCGCATCGCGCTCTCGAACGCGCTCGGATCGCATCTGGTGGACACGCTGTACGTGCTGGATGAGCCGTCCATCGGCTTACATCCCGCGGATGTCGACCGGCTCCTGGGACTGCTCAAGCGGCTCTCCGACGCGGGCAACACCGTGGTGGTGGTCGAGCACGACCCCGCGGCGATGCGCGCGGCCAGTTGGATGGTGGAGCTCGGCCCCGCGAGTGGGGAGGCGGGTGGGCAGCTCGTCTATCAGGGGCCGGCGGCCGCCGTGTGCGAAGCCGGGACCCTCACGGGCCAGTACCTCTCCGGCGAAAAGCGCATCGGTGTACCGTCTGCGCGCCGCCCCGCGGTGCGCTGGCTCGACGTGAAAGGCGCGCGACTGCACAACCTCAAGGGCATCGATGCGCGCATCCCGCTCGGTACGCTGACGGCCGTGACCGGAGTGTCCGGCTCCGGGAAATCGACGCTCGTCCATGACGTGCTGTACCGGCAGCTCGAGGGACGGCTGCGCGGCCAGCACAGTGCGAAGCAACATCTCGGTGAGCCCGTCGGCGACGTTGCCGCGATGAAGGGATGGGAGCACCTCGAGGATGTCGTGCTGATCGATCAAGCTCCCATTGGACGCACCCCGCGCTCCAATCCGGTGACGTACGTGAAGGCGTTCGACGAATTGCGTGCCCTGTTCGCGAACCAAGCGCTGGCGCGCGCACGCGGCTACTCGCCCAGCACATTCTCCTTCAACGTCGCGGGAGGTCGTTGCGAAGCGTGCGAAGGCGCCGGGCACGTGCTGGTCGAGATGGTGTTCCTCGCCAACGTGTTCGTGCCCTGCGACATCTGCGGCGGCTCGCGCTTCAAGCGCGAGATCCTCGACGTGAAGCTGCAAGGCGCCAGCATCGCGCAGGCGCTCGAGTGGACCGTGGACCAGGCGATCCAGCGGCTGCACCGCCATCCACGCCTGGCGCGCTGTCTCTGGTACTTGCAGCAGGTGGGACTCGGCTACCTGCGGCTCGGTCAGCCGGCCACGACGCTGTCGGGCGGCGAGGCTCAACGTTTGAAGATTGCCCGGGAGCTGGCGCGTACGAAGGGGACGAGGAGGCTGTACATCCTCGACGAGCCGACCACCGGGCTGCATCTCGACGACGTGCGGGTGCTGTGTCGTGTGCTCGATCGGCTGGTGGATGCCGGTCATACCGTGCTCGTAATCGAGCACAACATCGACGTGATCAAACGTGCGGACTGGGTGATCGATCTGGGACCCGGAGCGGGCGATCAGGGCGGGCGCGTGGTGGCTGCCGGCACACCGGAGGATGTCGCGCAGGTCGCCGAGTCGGCGACAGGACGATACTTGCGGGATCTGGCGTGACCAAGCGTCGCGCCGATTTGTTGTTGATCACGGCCTCGGCCGTGTGGGGCGTCAGCTTCGTCATCGTCAAGGACGCGCTCGCCGCCGCCTCTCCCCTGCTCTTCCTGGCCACGCGCTTCACGATCGCGACGCTGGTCCTGGCACCGCTCGTCAATCTGCGCGCCGGGTTTTCGCGCGCGGAGCTGCGCGCCGGCGCACTGCTCACGCTGCTGCTGGCGTCGGGTTTCGCGACTCAAGCGTTTGGGCTGCAGTACACCACCCCGGCCCGCTCGGCGTTCATCGTGGCGATGTCGTCCGTGCTCGCACCCATGATAGCCCTGATCGTGCTCCGGCATCGTCTCGCGTGGCAGCTCCTCGTGGCCCTGGTCGTGGCGGCAGTGGGTCTCTATCTCCTCACAGCGCCCGAGTCCGGCGGTCTGAATCGGGGCGACCTCTGGACGCTGGTGACCGCGGTGGTATTCGGCGGCCACATTGTGGCGGTGTCGGAGATCTCCAAGCGGTTCGATGCCCAGCGAATGGTGTGGCTGCAGCTCCCCGGGACGGCTATTGCCACGTTGATCGCGGCGCTCCTGCTCGAGCGCCTACGATTCGAATGGTCGTTGGGACTTGGTGCGGCGCTGCTCTTCCTCGGCATCATGTCGACCGCGGTGGCGCTGGTGTGGCAGATGCGCGCGCAGCGCGAGATGTCGTCGGCGCGAGCTTCGTTGATCTTCTGCTTCGAGCCGGTGTTTGCGGCGGTGACGTCACGGCTATTCTGGGGAGAGCAGTTTTCCGTTTCTCAGGGGATGGGCGCCGGTTTGATTCTGGCAGGCATGGTGCTGGCGGTTGTCGGTGAGGCGCGCGTCGAGGGCGACACGGTCAGCTGATCCACTGCTCGACCGGATAATGGAAGCTGTCCGGGTGAGAGCTCGTCGGGAGTCATGCCGCGTTCGAGACACCACGTCATGTCGCCGAGGAGACGCAGAGCCCCCGCTGACGTTGAGGAACTGCGCGGCCTGTTTGATATCGAGGAGATCTTCGCGATCCGTTGCCCCAGCCTCGGCCTCCTTTCTCGATCCCTCTCTTGCTACCCAGCCGTCACAACAACAGTGCTGGATCAGTCATGACCGGTTACGAACTCCGCACGTGTAGGCAAAGACTGACGCGCTGTCGGGACAGTGACCGACAGGTCCTGACAGTCGAGTTCTCCTATTGTGGGGACACACTTTCGCGAGCTCCGCCAGCGTCCCGTCAGGAAGGACGGTGCATGACCCCCACGCGCACGCTCTTCCTCA
>DATGVC010000252.1:0-3353 GCA_035300745.1 Gemmatimonadales bacterium
CCTGCGAACACCGGGCAGAAGTTTGGCAGCGCCACGGCGACGTTGAACATCCGTGCGTGGCCGAATGCAATCGTCCGGCCCGAGGTGAGGTACGATCGATCCACGTTGGCCGCTTTCGACGCCAAGAAGGATCAAGTCAGCGTCGCGCTAGGCGTGGCGTACTTGTACTGACGCCGGGGCTGTAGCTTCAGCGCCGCACGGCCGCTGTGGCCGTGCGGCGTATATCTTTTGACGACCCGATGACACTGTTTCGCGCGTTGGCCCTGATCGCCGGGGTGACCTCGGCGTGCGACGTCCTGCCGCGGCCCGGTGACACACAAGGGGTGCAGCAATCAGCACGGTGGGAGCAACACGGCCGCATCCTCGTTGAACCGGATCCGCGCTATACGGTCGTCCACCTGCGCGTCGACACCAACGTCGCCGCGCGACATGACGTACTGCTGGCGCGGTTCGATTTCGATCCGACCGACGCGCTGGGTGATGAGTACGCACTGACCATCGCGCTCGATCTCGGCGACGCACGGCAGCTCTCAGCCGAACATCGCTATTCCCTGGGTGACTCCATTCCCGCATGGGGAACGGTCATATGCCTGTGCCGGCCGCTGCGGCCGGATTCCGTGCGCGGGACGTACATCATGCAGACGCGCGGCATGCGGCAGATCGCCGGACGAATCGATGCGACGCTGTATTTCACCGCGTGGGACGATCCGACGAGGCACGCCACCTATCGACTGCGGCAGCGGATTCACGGGGTGCGGCCCTGACGGTCGGACGGTCGGACGGTCGGACGGTCGGACAGATCTCCTCTCGCCGACTGATCTGCGCTCTGGCGTTTCTGGTCTTGTTTGCCGGTCCGACCGTCCGACCGTCAGACTGTCAGACGGTCAGTCAGACCATCGACACGATCATCATCGAGAACGGCAACGTCTTCGACCACGAGGACCGCGCGCCCGGTTGGGTGGCGCATCTGGCGAACCGGTTGCACATGCGGACGCGGCAGTGGGTGATCCGGCGGCGGCTGCTGCTGAACCGTGGCGACGTCTTCGATCGCGCGCGCATGGAGGAAAGCGAGCGATCGTTGCGCACCCTCGGCGTGTTTCGCTCGGTGCGGGTGGACACGGTCCGCGCCCAGCCGGGCGGGAGGCTCGCAATCCGCGCCGTTACGTCGGATGGGTGGAGCACGCAGCCCCAGGCGGGCTTCACGAGCGCGGGCGGCGACAATACCTGGAATGTCGGTTTCACCGAGCGAAATTTTCTCGGCACGGCCACGGAGCTGTCGGTGCTGTACGGCCGCAGTCCGGACCGTCGCCGTCTCGACTTCGTGTTCATCAATCCGCACTTCTTCGGCCGCCGTACGGCGCTCGACCTGCGTTACAGCGATCTCTCCGACGGACATCACGGCGAATGGCACTTCGGGTTGCCGTTTCACGAGATCGCGGCCTCACATTCGATCGAGACATACGGTGAGCTCGCTCAACAGCGGGTACTACGGTTTCGCGACGATGTCCTGCAAGACAGCACGCGCCATCACCTGTTGCGCGTCGGGCTGCTCGGAGGAATCGCCGTGTCTCCGACAAGCCACCATTACACGCGGCTGTGGGGTGGGTGGGAGTGGCGCCGCGAGGACTTTTCCCTGAGCGATACCGCACGGGTGCCCTATTCGGTCTTTACTACCGTACGGGCAGGCATCGAGATCGGCTCCGTGCGGTTCCGGGTGCTGGAGCAATTCAATTCGTATGCGCGCCGCGAAGACGTGGACTTGTCCCCCACACTCCGGGTGGGCGTCGTGCTGCAGTCGGGCGTGGGCTACGAGATCAGCGGACAGACGTCGGCGGTCTGGAAGCGTGGATTTGCGCTGTTGCGTGTAGCGGCGAATGGGTTGGACACGACGCGCACGCAGGCGCAGGTCACGGTCGTGAGCCAGGACATTCGGCGCCAGACGCTGATCGCGCACGCCGAAGGCGGGGTGGTGACCAATCCCAAGCCTGGAGCGGAGTTCGATCCGTGGGTCGAGCAGCGCGGGCCCAGATTATTCGGGGTCCACGCGTTCACCGGCACGCGCACGACGTGGTTCGTGCTCGAGGACCGAATTCTTGTCGCCGACGACATTCTGGGGTTGATGGCGTTGGGCGTCGCGCCGTTCCTCGATTACGGTGGCGCGTGGTATGGCGACGAACCGGCACGACAGGGTGGTGATGCGGGAGTGTCGGTGCGCTTCGGTCCCACGCGGGCGGTGCGGGGCCAAGCCGCCGAGCTGGCATTCGGGTACCGGTTCGGGCAGGGCACGAAGGGGAAGCGCTGGGCATTCACGTTGCGGAAAGGTTTTTCGTTCTAAGGGGGAAGGCATGATGATGACGCACGCCGACTGGATCGGCTGGCTGGCGACCGCGGTCTTCCTGGTCTCGTATTTCACCAAAGGACCTACTGGGTTGCGCCGAGTACAGGGCGTCGCGGCGGGTCTGTGGGCGTTATATGGCGTGCTGATCCACTCGCTCCCCGTCATCGTGGCGAATATCCTCGTCGCGAGCGTCGCCGTGGCGTCGTCCTTCAGGAAGCCTTCCGCTTTGGCTTCTCCTCCATGAGCGCCATCGGGTTGTTGTCGGGGTCGTGAAAGAACGCCATCCATAGGTCGTAGTCGGCCGCTTCGTGGACCCGATGCGGCTTGTCCGCGAATTTGACTCCGCGTCCCGCGAGGGAGCGGTGTGTCGCTTCGATGTCCTTCACCTTCAGATAGAGAACCGAGCCGGGGTGATCCTGCTCGGGGGTCTCGGGCGGCGACAGCATGAGCCGCACCGAGCCGATCTGGAAGAACGCGAGCGACGGCGGCGCCTGAAACAGGAGCGGCAGGCCGAGCGTGTCGCGGTGGAACTTCACGGCGCGATCGATATCGTGGACGACGTTGGTCACCTGTGCGAGCTCCATTGCTCCTCCCCGAGGAATTAGTTAGCTTATGCTAAGTAATTATGGAAACGATTTCCGGTCAACCCCCCGTCAGAGCCATCGCCGACCGGCTGCATTCCGCGGCCATCCATGTGCTGCGGCGCTTGCGGGTCGAAGACAAGGCGATCGGCCTGTCGGGGCCGCGCGCCTCGGCGTTGTCGGTCATCGTGTTTCGGGGGCCGATCGCGATGGGGGCGCTCGCCGAGGCCGAGCAGGTGCGTCCTCCCACGATCACGCGGTTGGTGGCGAGTCTGGAGCTGGCGGGGCTGGTGCGTCGGGTCAGTGACCGCAGCGACGGCCGGGTCCAGCGGGTCGAGGCGACGGCGGCCGGGAAGCGTCTGCTGAGCAAGGGCCGCGCGCGCCGCGTCGAGCGACTCGCGCGGGGCGTCGCGAGATTGTCAGCGGACGATCAG
>DATGVC010000253.1:0-13521 GCA_035300745.1 Gemmatimonadales bacterium
TTTCTTCAGGCAGATGTAGCCGACGTTGATGCGCGCCAGAGAATTCGCCGGCTCCTTCATCAGGACTTTTTGAAAAGTGCCGAGGGCGTCGTCGTAATCCTCGTGCAGCATCTGCGCCCAGCCGAGCAGTGACTCCGCCTGCGTCTCGCCGGGCGACAGCTGGAGCGCCTTGGTAAGCGCCTGGATCGCGCCGGCGTGGTCGCCCAGCGAGATCAGACTCCAGCCTTTCTCGATGAACGTGGTCGCGCCGATGTGATCGGCATGGAGGACCGGCCGCTGTCCGGTGAACTCGGGAGCGGAGGCCTGCTTCGTATCCGCGGCCAGCTGCTTGTAGCGATCGACGAGCTGGCGGATGTCGTCCTTGAGCTGCGACATCTCGCCCAGCATCACGTCGACCTTCTTGAAAAACGCGATGATCTCGCGCTTGGCGGCTTCGCGCTCGGCGTTTCCGGGCGCACCCTCGAGCTGCCGCGCGATGGCATCGTATTCCCGGCGGAGCGCCGCGACCGGTGTTTCTCCCATCATGTCGCTCGCTGCAAAGCCAGCTTCTCCGTTGCGTTGAGCAGCTTGTTCGTGTTCAAGACCACAATCGTGCGGCCATTCTTCACCACGAGACCGGCGATGTATTCGGCCGCCAGCCCCTTCACGATTCCCGGCGGCGGCGTCACCGCCTGCGCCGCCACCTGTAGCACTTCGGTGACCGCATCGACAATGACACCGATCTTGCCGCCCTCGAACTCGAGAATGACGGTGCGCGTATCCTCACGCAGTGGCGCCGCGGTGCCCAGGCGCTTGCGCAAGTCGACCAGCGGAATCGCACCACCCTGATACTGCAGCACGCCTTCGAGAAATTCCGGCGCCTTCGGCAGCGGGGCGGGCGCCTCGTAGCGCAAGATCCGCTCGACCTGAAAGATGTTGAACGCAAAGTCCTGCCCACCCACTTTGAACGTGACCAGTTGGACGTCGTCGCCGCCGCCCCCGCCCCCCCCGCCGCCGCCGCTGCCGCTGCCGCTGCCCGTCGTCATACGATACGATCTCCCAGCGCGTCCAGGTCGAGAATCGGCACGAGGCCCCCCGCCTCCCGCTCCGCCACACCGGCCGCCCAAGGCAGCGTCTGGCCGCGCGGCACCGGCAACGGCTGCTCGCGCACGACGGCATCGGCATCATCGACCTCGAACGCCACCTGGCGACCGCCGGCTCCGAGCTCGACGAGGACAACCGTACGGACGCCGGCCGCCGCGGCGGCGGGTGCTTCGCTGCCCGTCAGGAAGGCCGCCAGATGGATCAGCGGCACGAGGCGCCCGCGCAGCGGCGTCAGACCGCGCATCGCCGGAAGCTTGCGGGGAATGTTGAGCACTTCCGTGGCATCTCCCACCTCGAGTACACGGCCGATGGGCAGGCCGTATGACTTCCCCTCGGATCGCACCAGCAGGTAGCCCTTCATCGCTCCGGCACCCGGCGGCGGGCCAGCTCGGCGGCCACCCGATCGGCGATCTGACTAAGCGGCAGCACGGCATCGACGCCGCCGGCCTGCACGGCGGCGACGGGCATGCCCGGGATCACCGCGGTGTCCCGATCCTGCGCGAGACCGGCTCCGCCCGCGTCATGTATCGCGCGCAAGCCGCTGGCCCCGTCGCGTCCCATCCCCGTCAGCACGACGCCCACGCCCCGCGCGCCGTACACCTCGGCGATGGAGCGGAATAGCGGATCAGCCGCGGGGCGAACCCCCCAGAGAGGCGCGGACTGATCGAGCGCGATGACCGGACCCTCGGCAGCGGAACGCACCCGCATATGATAATCGCCCGGGGCCACGTATGCCGTATCGGCGACAATGGGCGCGCCGTCGTCCGCTTCGACGACACGCAACGGGCTCATCGAGTCGAGCCGCTCTGCGAGACTACGCGTGAACTTCGGCGGCATGTGTTGCACGATGAGCACGGCGGCGCCACGGCCGGTCGGCAGGCGCGGCACGACGTCGGCGAGGGCGCGTGGGCCACCCGTCGAGGCGGCGACGCCCACGGCGAGCTGGGCGCGGCCGCGCAGCGCGAGCTCCGGCGGGTGCACGACGGACGCCGGTGAACGGGCCAAGACGTTGACGTGCGAGACATCGGCGGCGAGCGCGCGACGCACGGCCGCGATGAGCTGCGGCGCCAGCGCCTCGAGCGCGGCACGCGGGTGGCCAAAGACATCGGGCGGCGGCTTGGCGACGATTTCGACCGCCCCCAGCTCCAGCGCCCGAATTGCCCCTTGCGTTCCGGGGCCCGCGTACGCGCTGACGATAACGATGGGCCGCGGCGATTCCGACATGATGTAGCCAATGGCGCCCAGGCCGTCGAGCTGCGGCATCTCGAGATCGAGCGTGACGACATCGGGCTTGTATTGATGAACCTTGCGGATCGCATCGAATCCGTCGCGGGCGGTTGCGACGACGCGAAACTCACCCGTGTCGGCCTCGCCCCCGCCGAGCACGTCGACCAACACGCGCCGCATCAGCGCGCTGTCGTCGGCGACCAGGACTGTCGGACGCACCGGCGGGGGCGCTCGCGTTTCAGATGACGTCGGCATCGGCTCCCACCGAGCGAATCTCCACGCGACCGTCTTTGAGGTGAAATCGGATGCTCCGGCCGCGCTCTCCACCGACCGACTCGCGCACGATGGGGATGGCGGCGGCCCGGAGCGCGCTGCGCGACGCCAGCACGTTGCGCTCTCCCATCTGGATCGTGCCGGGACTGACGAGCTGGCTGAACATGCTGGCGCCTCCGGCCAGCTTGGCAACGAGGCGCCGCGGATCGGCACCGAGCGCTTGGAGGCGCTCGATCAGCAGCGGCACGGCGGTTTCGGGGAACTTGGCCTTGTTCGTGATGTCGCGCGCGAGGCTGGTGGACGGCAACAGCACGTGCGCCATGGCACCAGCTTTGGTCTGAGGATCGTGCAGCATGATCGCGACGCAGGAGCCGAGCCCGAGCGTGACCAGAACACCGTCGCCACGCTCGGCCGCCCAGTCGGCCACTTTGACGATGACTTCCTTCACACGGGCGCCGGCTTCGTATAGATGCGCTCGCGGGGATCGACGAGGGTAAGGCGTCCGCGTGCGGGCCCGAACAGTGTTTCGACCTTGCCGAGCAGCAGCACCCCGCCTGGCGCAAGCGCGTCCACGAAAACCTGAAACAAGCGCTCCTGCGCCTGGCGCTCGAAGTAGATCACCACGTTGCGGCAGACGATGAGGTCGTACGGCGGATGGGGCGGCGGCTGCCGGGTCAAATCGTGCGCCAGCACGCGCACGAGCTCGCGCACCAGCGGCGTGGGCTGTCCGTCGCGGAAATAGCGGTGCTTGAGAATCGCCGGCATCTCCGTGAACGCAGAGTCGGGATACTTCGCCTGGCGGGTGCGCTCGAGACTCAAACGATCGACATCCGTCGCGTCGACAAAACCGTCCGCGTGAGCTTCGGCCAGCAGCACCGCGATCGTGTACGGCTCTTCACCCGAGGCGCATCCGGCTGACCATGTCCGGAGCCTGGGGCGTGCGCTGGCCAGCTTGACGAGGTACGGCTTCAGCGCGTTCCACGTCTCGACGTTGCGAAAGAACTTGGTGACGTTGATCGTGAGCGCGTCGAGGAGCTCCTGGTACTCGTGCGCGTCGCGGTCGAGGAGGTTGCCGTAGTCTTCGTAGGTATGCACGCCGCGGGCGCGCATCCGCACCGCGATGCGACGCTTCAAGCACTTGTCCTTGTACGACCCGCAGCTGACTCCCCGCTCGCGTGAAATCTTTTCGGTCAGCGCCTGGAACGCTCGCTCCTGAGGAGCTTTGCTCACGACAACGTGCTCAGTGTGTCCAGATTCGCTTTGACGAGCTCGTGTTTGGGGTTCAGCTCGAGCGCGCGGCGCCACAGCGCGTTCGCCTGGTCGCGGTCGTTTCGTTTGTAGGCGATGTTGCCGAGCTTGAAGTAGACGTCATCGCCCAGCTCCGGCGACAGCTCGATCGCGCGCTGATAGAGCGCCCATGCCTCATCGTAGCGCGAGCCGCGGTAGGCCAGGTCGCCGAGGTTCTTGGAGAGCTGCGGCAGCGACGGCTCGTCGTGCAGCGCCGCGCGCGCCAGCTCCTCGGCTTGGGGCAACTCACCAGCCAGCTCGTGCAGCACGACAAGATTGTTGCGCAGCACGCCATGCTGCGGATACGCCTCCACCGCCTGCGCGGCAACCTGTTCCGCCGTCTCGAAGTCTCCGGCCGCCGCGGCCGCGAGGGCGCGAGCCCAGAACCAGATGGGTGGGACCTTGTCGGCGAACAACTCCTTCGCGCGATCGAGCCGGCCGGCGGCGCTGGCGTGATCGCCCTGTTTCAGCGCCACGACGCCCCAGCTCACGTACACGCGCGGGTCGCTGCGCGCGCGTGTCGCGGCCTCGGAGTACGCGGCATCGGCGTCTTCCAACCGGCCGAGCTGCTCGTAGGCGAGGCCCAGATTGTGAAGTACCGCCGGCCGCGAGCCGCCCTTCTCCGCGGCGAGCCGTAGCGCTTCCATCGCCTCGCGCCAGCGCGCCTGCTTGAGCGCGACCAGACCGATGAAGAAGTGCGCATTGGCATCGGTGCCGCGCAGCTCGGCGACGCGCCGGAACTCGCGCGCCGCTTCGTCCAGCATGCCGGTCTTGTAGAACGCGATGCCCAGATTGCGATGCTCCTCCACTCGGGCATCGGTCATCTTCAGGTCTTCGGCACTGGCCGTGCGGCCGGCTCGGTGCAGGAATCCCGCCGTCACCAGCCCGTACAACGCCTTGCCGACCTCGAATTCCCCGAGCCCCGAGTCCTCAATCACCTGATTGACGTCGCGGGACCCGTCCAGCAGCGGCAGGAGCCGATCCTGGATCTCCGTCAGCTTGGCGTCGCTGATCGCGAGTCGATCGCGGTCGACGAGGAAAATCAGATCGAACGAGGGAATCTTCTTCTCGATCAGGCCCCACTCGTCCACGCGCCGCGCGCCCTCGAGCAACAGCGACTCAGGATTGATCGAGACCAGGAAGTCCTGCTGCTCCGGCCGGACATCGGCCTCGAAGTTGAACGTCCCCTGGGTCCAGGTGAACAGATAGTAGACCGATTCCTCGATCTGCATGCGCATGTAACGCTCGAGCTCCTGCTGCGAGATCACACTCTGGCTGACGAGGATCTCGCCCAGCTTCTTGTCGCGCGCCTTCGACTGGCGGTGAATCGCGGCGTCGAGCTGCTCCTGGCTGATCTTCTCGTGCTTGACGAGGATGTCGCCCAGGCGGTCGCGGCGGTTCACGATGGACGCGTATGCGATCCGACCCTTGTCGAAGTAGATGTAGCCGAAGTTGGAACGGTCGGCGATCGACAGGCAGCCGGTCTTCTGCCCCAGCGCCAGCAGCTGCAGGACGTCTGGGAGCGACGCTTCCTTGAGCGAGCCTTTGATGGCCATTAGCGCAGATCCTCGATGACGCGGTCAGCCGCAGCAGGCCAGTCCCATACCATCTTCTCGCGGCTGCGCACGCCGCCGGCACTCGACACGACGATGCCGCTGGTGCGGAACCCCGCCGTGCGCCGCCCACCGGAGGGGGTGGGGGCGGGGGCTCCCTCGAGCACGTCGCGCGCCAGACCGGCCGTCACGGGCCCGTCCTGCGCCGCGGCCGCCTCTACCACCCGCTGCACGACGCCGGTCAGACTGCGCACCGAATCGATGGGCCGGTCGGTGAGGTAATCGAGCAGCGCCGGCTCGATGGGCACGCGCTGCTGCGTCAGCAGGCGCTCGAGCACGCTGCGGCGCAGCTCCTTGTCCGGCTCCGCGATCTCCGTCACGAGCCCGCCCTCGAGCCGGGACACGATGCGCTCCTCGAGCCCCTCGAGCGTGTTGGGATGCGCGGGCGCCGTGAAGACGAGCTGCCGGTCCGCATCGAGGAACTGATTGAACAGATTGAACAGCTCCTCCTGCGTGCGCTCCTTGCCGGCGAGCAGCTGGATGTCGTCCAGCAACAGTGCCGTCGCGCGGCGGTAGCGCGCGCGCCACCAGTCCACGCGGTTCCCGTCGATCGCCGCGATCAGCTCGTCCACGAATCCTTGCGTGGACAGACACGCGACGACCGCGTGCTTCTTCTTGGCAAGCTCGAGGCCGACGGCATTGAGCAAGTGCGTCTTGCCGAGCCCGCTGCGGCCGACGATTACGAGCGGATTGTATTTCTTGCCCGGCTTGGCGATCACGGCACGCGCGGCGCTCAGGGCCACTTCGTTGGATGCGCCCGCGACGTAGCTCTCGAGCGGGAAGGCAGCCGAGGGAGCCGGCGGCGGCGCCGCGCCGTCGCGCACCTTCGCGGCAGCCGCTTCCGCCTCGTCCATGTGGTCGGGATCGCGAAACACTTTTTCACCCGCGGCTTGCGGATCGAGCACTGCGACTTCGGCTTCGAGCGCCTTGAGCCGCTCCACATCCTGCACGTACCCGGAGATCGCTTCGTCCACCGCGGCCGGCGTTTCCTGATCGAGCAGCTTCTCGAGTCTCCCGGTGCGGTATCCCTCGCCTTCCCAGCGCAGCACCGCCTCGGCAACGCGCGCGCGCCATGCTTCGACCGCTTTTCCCACGGTGACGGTGACGTCTGTCAGGAACTGGGAGAATTCATCGGGTGCAGCGACGCGAGGAGAGGCGACGCTAGCAGATGCGACGCTGGATGAGGCGGCGCTCGGGATCCCAAGGACCTTGCTCGCGGCTTCGGCGTTGATCGGCGCATCGTTGACCGCCTGAAACGCGATCAAGCGGTTGAGCGCTCCCATCAGCTCGCGCACGTTCGGGTATTCCACCTTCGCCACGGTCTCGAGGACGCCCGGCTGGAACGACGTTCCCCGCTCTTCCGCTTTCCGGCGCAGTATCGCGACCCGGGTTTCGTAGTCGGGGATGCCCATGTCCACGACGAGACCGCCCGAAAACCGCGAGATCAGGCGCTCGTCCAGGTCCGCGATTTCCGCCGGCGGGCGATCGCTGGCGAGCACGATCTGATGCCCGGACTGCTGCAGCGCCTCGGTGAGGCGCAGCAGCTCAGCCTGCATCTCCTTGCGATTGGTGAGGAACTGAACGTCGTCCACCAGCAGAACATCCACGTTCTGGAAACGGCGCCGGAAATTGTCTCCCTGTCCTGCCGCGATCGCCGCGTGGAATGCCTCGACGTACTCGTCCAGCGTCAGGTACTCGATGTTGAGCTGCGAGGCGATGGTTTTCGCCGCATGGCCGACGGCCATCAGCAGGTGGGTCTTCCCCAGCCCGGAGCCACTATAAATGAAGAGCGGGTTGTAGGCCGAGCCCGGATTCTCCGCGACGGTGCGGCCAGCGGTGACGGCCAGGCGATTTGCGGCACCCACGACGAACGTCTCGAACGAAAAGCGGGGATTGAGCGAGCTGGTCATGCGGCGGGGCTCCCCGCGGCGAGCCTCTTGAGCACCAGCTCCGAAATCCCCTTCAGCGTCTCGAACACCCCTTTGCCGTGCAGCGCGTCAGCCGGAAAACTCGGCACGCCGCGGAAGTTGAGCGAGTCGTCCAACTCCGCCTGGGTGAGGATCAGCTCCGGGGGGAGGTCCTGCTTGTTGTACTGCATCACCAGGGGCATCGCGCGCACGTCCACCCCGTGCTCGAGCAGGTTGCTTTGGAGGTTCTGCAGGCTCTCGACGTTTTCATCGAGCTGGCGAGCCTGACTGTCGCCCACAAACACCACGCCGTCCGCCCCCTGGAGGACGAGGCGTCGAGTCGCGTTGTAATAGACCTGTCCCGGCACCGTGTAGAGCTGGAACCGCGTGGAAAAACCCGAGATCTGCCCGAGATCGATCGGCAGGAAATCGAAGAACAGCGTGCGGTCGGTCTGTGTGGCGAGCGACACCATCCGCCCGCGGCGGGTTTCCGGCACGCGCCCGTAGACGTAGTGGAGGTTCGACGTCTTTCCGGACCGTCCCGGTCCGTAGTAGACGATTTTGCACGTGATCTCGCGGGTCGTGAAGTTGACCAGGGACACGGGCTATCTCCCAAACAGCGTGTTGAGGCTGTCCGTCAGCTCGCGCTCGAAGTCCGCGGCCAGCACCTGCTTCGGGACCGTGCCCTTGGGGCTCGCCACTTTCAAATCCGCCGCAAGTTGCTCATAGAATAACTGAACCAAGCCGAGCGATGAAACATCGAGGTCGTAGACGGCGAGCACCGCCAGCGTCCCGCGTTCCGCCACGAAGGTCGCGAGGAAGAAACCGGTCTTGGGACCCTGGTGGCTGAGCGCCGCGAACGGCTGCTGCCGGAGCTGGCGAGCCAGCTCGCCCGTGGACGCGACGATCGCCGCGGCGAGCGCCGCCGCGGACATCACATCCACTGCGCGGGAGAATCCCGACTGCGCCAGGACCTGGCCGGACGGCGTGAGCACCAGCACAAGGCGCACCGATGCTTCCCGCACGAAGTCGGTCAGGGGCTGCAGCGTCCAGCTCTCGACGGCGCGAGTCTGAGGGCTCATATGACCGTCTCCGCCGCGCGGAGCAGCTCGAGCCGGACGAGTCCGATGTTCACGTCCGGCTCCGCCACCGCAACCACGAGAAGTCCGGACCCTGGGACCACGAGCAATGCACCCTGCTCCGCTTGAAGATGCCAGAACACGGCGCCGCCGGTACCCGCGGCGTCCATTGCTCGACGCAGTCGACCGGCCAGGCTCGCCGCGAGGGCAGCCACCGCGGGCCCCTTGATCCCTTCCATCAGTTGCTCGGCGACCACGAGCCCGTCCTCGGCCGAGACGAGCATCGCGCCTCGCACGCCACGCACACGCGTGACCAGATCGAGCGTCTTGCTCACTGTTGCTCCAGCCAGCGGCGCGCCATCGTGCTGGCGCGCTGCGCGAGTATCGCCAACCGGCCGAGTGGCATGCCGCGTTCGCGCACGACGAGGAGCAGCGCTTCCGGCGTCGGATGCGCGAGGTGGACGTTGCCGTGCTGCCCTTCCGCGGACAGCCCGTTCCAGGCGCCCAGGCCGAGCAGTTTCGCCGTCCGGGCCGCTTCCTGCGACACACCGGCGAGATAGGCGGCGACACTATCGGTGACATCCGAGCCGGCTTTGTCGCGCAACGCACCGCCCAGGACACGACCCGCGCCGTCGATGAGCAACAGCCCCTCGTTTGCCCCCTCGAGGCCGGCGAAGACGCGGGCCTCGTCGAACCCACTGGTCGATACGGCGGCGGCGGGTGCGGCGGCGGCAGAGGGCGACGAAGGGGCGGCGCTTGGTTCCGGTGGCGGTGGAGCCGCGCCCCTCCGCATCATCGCGATCGCCTGATCGATGCTCGGGTCGTCGGGCTCGACTTTCCGCGCCTGCTCGAGATGCGCCTCCGCCTGCGCAACGTCCCCGACTTTGAAATAGAGGAAGGCCAGTCCCTTGAGCGCCCCCGTATGGTGCGGCGCGATCCGCACGGCCATGTCCCATTCGTCGAACGCGCGCTCGTAGTCGTGCTTGTCGGTCAGGATGCGTGCCAACAAGTCGTGCGCGTCGGCGAGATGTGGATGCCGCTCGAGCCCGTTCATCGCCACGCGCAGCGCCGCATCGAGCTGGCCTTTGCGCCGCAACGCCTCGCCCAACCGCAGGAACACGAGACTCTGCGGATCCTGGGCGAGCTGGGCGGAGAGTGCCCGGATGTCGTCAGCCATGGCTGAACACTCGGGCCGCTTCCCGCGCGCGGTGCACGTCCGCCCGCTGCGCCTCTTCCTCGGGGCTGCGAGCGATCCGCTCCCATTCGTCCCAACTGGCGACGGCTTCGGCGAAGCGACCCATCGACACGAGCGCAAATCCGAGCTGCCGATGCGCCGCGGCGAGCTGCGGATCGAGGCGCAGCGCACGTCGCAGCTCCTCGGCGGCGGCGGACCCGTGGCCTTGCGCCAGATGAATGCGGCCGAGCAATAAGTGGATCGTCGCGTCGTGCGGCTGCATGCTCCCCGCCTGCTCGGCGGCGGCACGCGCGGCGTCGATGTCCTTGGCCTGCAGGGCCCGCTCGGCTTTCGCCACGAGCTCGGGCAGCTCGGCCGCGCCGCTCGGCCGGCCGCGCTTTGCCGTCCCGGGATCCATGAGCACGATCACGCCGGCGCTCTCGAGACCGAACAACGTCTTGGCCACCTCGAAGTCCGAGCGTCCGAGCTCCGTCGCCAGCCCACGGATGGATCGCTGGCCGTCGATGAGCGCGAGCACCTCCCACTCCGGCGGCAGCAGGTCGAGCTCGCCGCCCCCTCCCTCGGGTGGCGGCGCGAGCGACGGCACGACGCCCACGTGCGGAATCCGGCTCTCGATGCGCGACCACTCGTCGATGCGGCGCGCGCCCTCCATCAAGAGCGCCTCGACGGGAATGCGGACCGTCACCTCGGTGGGGACCTTGCTCTCGACCTCCTCGGCGAACGAGAAGTAGCCCTCGTTCCAGCTCATCACCTCGAAGACCACTTCCTCGATCTGGAAGCGGATCTGGCGCTCGACCTCGCGCTGCGTGATCACACCGAGCGAAACGAGGATCTCACCGAGCCGGCGCTTGTCGCCCTGACGCTGCTGCATGTCGCGCGCCCGCTCGAGGTCGGCCTCGGCGATCTTGCCGGTGCGCAGCAGCAACGCGCCCAGCGGGTGCGGGTTGCTGCGGATCTCCGCGGATACGACGACGCCGTTGTCGAAGTAGATCTTCCCCTCGTTGTGGCGCAGCTCCGAGGTGACGCGCAGCGCCCCTGTCTTCCGGCTCAAGTCGAGCAGCTGGAAGACGTCGTGGATCCCGAGCTCGCGTAGCGGTCCCTCGATTGCCATGCGCTACGCCGCGTCCGAGGTGGAGAAGATGTGCTGCAGGTCGACCGCGGTGCGCGCGTGCATGCGCGCCCGTTGCGCGAACGGCCCGCCCGGATCGATGCGCGTCACGCGTTCCCACGCGTCCACCGCCTCACTGTAGCGCTGCAGTCGCGCAAGCGTCGCCCCGAGGTAGAACAGGGCGCCGGTGTGCTGGGGATCGAATTTGAGCGCGCGCCGGAACGCCTCCAGGGCTTCGCCGTTGCGCTTGTCGTCGAGCAGCGCGCGGCCGAGCAACAGGAGGGCGTCCATGTCATACGGATCCTGCTCCAACATCTCGGCGAGCCGCACCACCGCCGCGCGCACGCTACCCGAACGCCGCAGCAGGTCGGCGAGTGCCAGCGACGCTTCGTGGAATGTGGGCAGCGCCTCGAGCGCCGCTTCATACGCGCGCTGTGCTTCCACCCATTCTTCGTCGTGCTCATGCAGGCGGCCGAGGTCGAGCCACACCTGCACGAAGCCCTCGTCGAGGTCGAGCGCGGCCTGATACGCCGCGCGCGCACCCTGCCGATCCCCGACCTTGAGGGCGATGTCGCCTTGCAGCTTGTGCAGATCGGCGCGCGCCGGCGCACGGGTCTGCGCCTGCCGCAGCGCCGTCAGCGACCCCGCCGCGTCGCCGGTCGCCGCCCGCGCTTTTGCGGCCGCGACCAGCACCTCGACATCCTCCGGCGCTTTGGCCACCAGCTCCTCGGCCAGCGGCAGCGACTCGGCCGCGCGGTGCACGGCGAGCAGACTCTTCACTTCCCCCAGCGCGGCGGCGGAATTTGCCGCATCGAGCGTGCGCGCCTCGCGATAGCGCTCGAGCGCCTCGCCGTGGAGGCCGCGGCGCGCGTAGATGTCGCCCAGCAGCGTCGCCGCCTGGCCGGGATCGGCGCCGCGCTGTACCGCCCGCGTGGCCTCTGCGACGGCGAGGTCCATCATGCCCTTGCTCACGTAGTCGCGCGCCAGTGCGAGCGGATCGTCCGCCTTTTTCGCGATACCGGCGGCCGCTGGCTGCGCGGCGGCCGGGGGCGCGAGCTCCTGGAAGATGTTGTCGAGCAGCCGCTGGTCGAAGGCAAAATCGGCGCCGAGGTTCTCCGCCGGAACGTCGGCTGAAATCTCGGGGACGATCCCGATCGAGACCGTCTCGTACTGGAGATCGATCGCCAGCGCGAACTTCTGCGACACATAGTACGGATCGAGCTCGAGCGCGCGTTTGGTGGCCCGCAGCGCGCCGTCATAGTCACCCAGATTCGAGAGCGTAAAACTCAGGTTGTAATGGGCGCCGGCGTTCTGCGGATCGGCCTCGACCGCGCGCACGAACGCGTTACGGGCATCGGGAAAACGCTTCAGCTCCACCAGTACCAACCCGACGCCATTCCATGCAGGCGCGGAGCTCGGCTGGTCGGCGAGCACCTGGCGATACGCTTCGAGCGCGAGCTGGAAGCGACGCAGATGCGCCAGCAACAGGGCGAGGTTGAGCCGCGCGGCGACGAATTGCGACGAGAGCTGCAGCGCTTTCCGAAACGCGTCGATCGCATCCTCGGTGTCGCTCTGATGCGCGAGCACGACGCCGACATTGTTCCACGCGAGCGCATAGCGTGGATCGACTTCGGTGGCCTGGCGGTAGGAGGCGAGGGCGTCCGCGCTGCGGCCCGCCTGATGCATGACGACGCCGCGCTCGTTCCACAGCTTGGGGGAGTCGGGGACCTCGTGGATCAGTGACTCGTACAGCTCGAGCGCATCGGTGAAGTCGCGCTTGAGGAGATAGACCTCCGCCATCGCCTGGCGCACGAGCCGCCGGTCTTCGCCGCGCTCGATCGCGAGGCGATATTCGCGCAGCGCCTCCGCGTAGTAGCCCTTTTGCCGGAACGCGAGCCCCAGGTTGTAATGCGCGAGCTCGCTGCCTTCGGCGACTTCCGGCTCCGGCTGCACGCGCAGCCGGTGCTCGGCGGACTGGCGCTCGGCGCGGTAGCGCTCCAGCGATAGATTGGTCTGCGCGCGTGCGAGCGGCGGGTTGAGCTGGATCGCCCGCTTGGACGCGGCGCGCGCGTCCTGGTGGCGGCCCATGTCGCCGAGCACGAACGCCATCAGGTAATGCGCGTTGGCGTTATCCGGATTGAGCGTGACCGCGCGCTCGAGCGCGGTCAGCGCCGCCTCGTTCAGCCCGCGATTGTAGTAGACCTCGCCCAGATAGAAATGCACGACGGAGGAATCGGGCTCCTCCTCGACGGCGCGCAGGAACCATTCGGTCGCCACCTCCAGCCGGCCCCGCGCCTTCTCGGCGAGCCCCAGCTGAATGATCGCCGCCACGTCCTGCGGCTTGTGCGCGAGCAGGTCCTCGAATTCGGCGACCGCCTCCTCGAAGGCGCCGAGGATCGCATAGGTGCGGCCCAGCTCCCAGCGCGCGTCGCGCTCGTCGGGCGCCTGGCGCAGCCGCTCCTGTAGCTCGGCGACGCGCCGGTCGTAGTAGCCGGTATTGTGGTAGGCAATCTCGAGATTGCGCTGCGCGACCTGCATGCGCGGGTCCAGCTCGAGGGCGCGCGTGAACTGCTCGATGGCCTCGGGGACGAGGCCTTTTTGATAGTAAAGGACGCCGAGATTGTTGTGCGCCCCCGCGTCCGACGGATCGATCCGGCGGGCGAAGGACCTCAACACCGTGAGGTCGCGCTCTGATACGATCAAGTCAATCGAATGGCGTCGAAAATGGCCTTGAGAGACGCCAGGTCGG